>DATLWP010000296.1:0-4934 GCA_035576265.1 Candidatus Polarisedimenticolia bacterium | reverse complement strand
CCGCCGTGAAGTTCACTAGCCCCACGATTGCCGGCGGCAAAGTGTACATTGGCACGCAGAACAGCGTGGACGTCTACGGCCTCCTGGACTGAGCCGTTTCCCTTGAAGTGCTGGCGGTGGTCGCTGCGCTGTCGTATCGCGCCGTGTGGCAACATCGCATTGCAAATGCCGTGAAGATTACTTCGCCAAATGGTGTTGACGATTTCGAAAATCCAGGCGCCTGCGAAGAAATTGGATATCGTGTCGCGAGCCGGGTGCTCAGTCATTTATGGGGGGCTCGCCCGACGGCGAGCGCGTTTTGCAGTTCCCCGATCAATTCGACTCGTTCCTTTCCATCGAGACGCGTATCAGCCATATCCGCCAGCGAGGTTAGCCAGATCGGTGCTCCCCATCGAGCATCATTCCAATACCGCGGCACGATGTGCCAATGCAAATGGGGGACCACGTTTCCCAACGACTCTATATTGATGTGATCGGGACGCACGGTCCGCGCAACCGCGCTTTGGGCGACGAAGAGGTCTGCGCAGAGCGCTTGCCACTCGTGCGCCGAGAGATGATCCGGGCGGGCGGCATGGCGCAAATCGAATATCAGGAGGCACTGACCTCGATAGGTCTGGTTCTTGGCCAGATAGAGCGACGAAACAGAAAGCGCCGCGACGAAGTCCCAATGCTCGTTTGAAGTCGCTCTCGGCGCATCCAAAGGACAATCAACCCCTCGAACCAACGATTCCCAACGCTGCTTGTCCATAAGGCGATTTACCTCTCAGGAGGATTTGGAAATGCCCGCACATCCGACCGCCTGTGAGACGCAGTATAAGGTGAAAACAGGCGTGTAGCGCGGGGGCGTTTTGCGCGCCGCGGGAAATTCTTCGATTATTTGGTTAAGGACCGTTGCGCGTATGGCTCACCGCTTCGGGATTCCGCAAGTGAAATTGGCAGCGTCGTACGGGTCGCCGGTCCCTTTGTAAATCGCCTCCTGGGGGTAAGGGCAAATCGGATGCGTGCGATCGACGACGCCTCCGACGCGGTTTGACGCGATAATCTTGTCCGGCGCAACGCCGGTTTCACGCCACTTCTCGATCACATCGAAAGCATCCCACGCACCGCGGAAATTGCTCACCGAAAAGCCGGAGCACATGCCCGCCCCCGGCACCATAAACAGGCGGAAGAAATCTTGCGTTTCGCTCGCACCGCCCATCGTAGCCAGAACGCGCTCGTAATAATTCACGGCACTTCGCGGAGGGATGCCCGGTTCCTGCCAGGATTGGTAGAGCAGAAGTTTTCCGCCGTGTTCCTTGAAAGGACGCAGATTGGCATCAATCATGTCCACCACCTTACCGACGCGGGCTTCGGCCAGGCGCGTATCACGGTCCACATCGAACGTTCGGAAATCCCACTTGGGATCTTGGAACACGATGTTTGCGAAGAAGCCGTAATTGATGGCCATCGGTTCGGGGCCAGCGAGCAGCCAGTTCCAACCCAGCTCGCTGCCCGGTTCGAGGCCGGGATAGATCTGGGTACCATCGGCGAATTTCGCGCCGGCGTAAATTTTCCGCGCCGTCTCCACCTGCGCCGGTGTGAGGCACGATGGATAATCCTCCTTGGCGGGGCACTGAAGGGTTGCAGGATCGAAATGGCACCGCGTGGGATTTTCGATGAAGCCGTCGCGAACACCATCGAGCGCATCGCACGCATCGAGCACAGCGCGGTGGATGACCGGATACTTGCTCGGCGGAATGTAGCCGGCTCCCTTTACTCCGTCCCTAAGCCCCACCCATGAGATGTACAACGAGCCGGCTTGTAAATGCGTGATGTAGTGAGCAGGGTCACCAGCAGCGATTCCGTCGTAATCCGTCGGATATTTCTGTGCTTCGGTCAGCGCTTGGTTTCCGCCTTCGTGGCAACTGCTCCAGAAAGATAGCTTCGGGGGTTTGCCGTAATACGCCTGGATGATCTGTTTCGCGGCAACCGTCATTTCGTGCACCGCGCGGTAGCCCCAGTCAGCCACCTTTTCCGGATGCCCGATGGCCCACGGCGGGAGCGCACCGGAGGCCTCTTTGTCGGAATGGCCTGTGTCGGTGGACGCGGTCGCGTAGCCGCGCGCGACTTCCCGCGACATGCCGCCGTAGCTGATGGCCCCCACGAATCCGGGATTGCCGGCTCCAACGTACTTGCCGTTCCAATTCGCGGCAAGGGGCAGCCAAACCTCGAACGAAATGTGGGAGTCAGTCGTTGGTGCGGCGAAACCCGCCACGCGGCAGAACGGCACCGATACCTTCAGCCCCTGCGGCGTGCCGTACCGCCCGGGCAAACTAGGCACCTCGAAATCCGGCGGAGGCTCGATGGATCTCGCTATCGTTAATGTGACGTTCGGAATCTTGAGCGACGCAAGACTTTCACAAGACTGCTGGGCAGATGCGGGCGTCGGAGCGATCGCGAAGCCTGCCAGCAGAATCAGAAGCCAGTGCCGAAACGATTGATGCTTCACGTGGGTCCTCCCTGGGCGCAGTCGTTGACAACGCTGCTTGCCTGCCGGCCTTCAAGTCGAGGTTCTCAGCCACGCTCTATATACCCAAGAGGGGCCGCGCGTCACATGATTTTTCAACCCCTCGTTTGCTTGGAGCATTCACACCGAGCAAAGTAAGCGCTATAGCGTTTGAAAGTGATCGTAGCCAACCCTCTCGGCGTGGGGCAGACGACAGAAGCTGTTCGGCGTCCCTGAACGCACACGAGACCGAACACTGTTAGGCAAAAGGTGAATGTTCGCGAACATCGATTGCGGCGCGAGCCACCAGCGGCCCGGCCGCCCCGCAACAGACATCAGTCGACAGCGTGCGCCAAGGGAGATTTCGACGCTTTCTGATCCTGGATGAGCCTATCGAAGTCGAAACTCAGTTCCGGATTATTTTCAAGTTTGGGTAACGGCTCAAAACAGGGCTCGCATGATGGGGTTAGTCGGCATCAAAGCGTATATCGGCGAACACGGCGGACAGTGACCTCGAGTGCGCAAACTGAACGATACCCCATATCGATGTGCTCGTCTTTGAAAGCGGGCTCGCCGGAGCTGCGATTGGCGAAAATTGACCCCCTGCCAGGCGCCCGAATACTTGCAAATAGGTGCGAGTTTCTGTACGTTATCGGGTGCCGTTTTCGCCGCAGGGCTCGAACGCCAAATTAAAATTCCCCCCAAGACCCAATCGATGGGGCAGGATCAAAGACTTTTGTCGCTAGGAGACAAGCTATGAGCAATCAGAGTTTGGAGGACTTGTTACAATCCGCTGGAAATCCCGCAAATATGCTCCGAAATTCGAAGATCGGAGCCTATGTCTATCCCGTGGTCCCGTCCGAATATTCAAACTGGCGCGACGAGCAGCGCGCCTGGCGGGAGAGCGCGGTGCTTTTCGATCAGTCCCACCATATGGCGAACCTGTATGTGGAAGGCCCCGACGCCCTGAAACTGCTGTCGTATCTTGGGACTAATAGCTATGCCAAATTTCCGGTTGACCGAGCCAAGCAATTTGCACCGTGCAGCTACGACGGCTACGTAATCGGCGACGGAATTCTCTTCCATTTGGAACAGAACCGGCTCGTGTTCGTCGGCCGAGCACCGGCCGCCAGTTGGATTCAGTTTCATGCGGAGACAGGCGGATACGACGTCAAGATCGAAAAGGACGACCGATCGCCCTCGAACCCCCGCGGGAAAGCGGTGGTTCGCACCTGCTACCGCTACCAGATTCAAGGACCCAACGCCACGCCGATTCTGGAAAAGCTGAACGGCGGGCCGGTTCCCGAAATCAAGTTTTTCAACATGGGCTACATCAACATCGCGGGACGCAAGGTCCGCGCCTTGCGCCACGGCATGGCCGGCGCGCCCGGATTGGAAATTTGGGGACCGTACGAGGAACGCGAGGAAATCAAGGCCGCGATCGTCGAGGCCGGGAAGGACGTTGGCCTTTGCGAAGTCGGCTCGCGAGCGTACGCCACAAACACCCTCGAGTCGGGCTGGATTCCGTCGCCCCTACCGGCAGTTTACACGGGCGCGAAGATGAGGGCTTACCGGCAATGGCTGCCGGCGACGAGTTATGAGGGCACGGGCTCTCTCGGCGGCAGCTACTATTCGGACGACATCCGAGACTACTACATGACGCCCTACGAGCTGGGCTACGGGCCGTTCGTCAAATTTGACCACGACTTCATCGGACGAGAAGCCCTCGAGAAAATGGTCAATAAACCACAACGCAAAAAGGTGACATTCGCTTGGAACGCCCAGGATGTCCTCAAGGTGTTCAAGTCGCTATTCGAGCCGGGACAGATCTACAAGTACATCGATCTGCCGCTGTCGAATTACACGTCCGCGACGTACGACAAGGTGATGAAGGGCAGAAAGACGATCGGTCTGTCGATGTTCAGCGGCTACAGCTACAACGAGCGGTCGATGCTATCGTTGGGCGTGGTGGACCCGGACGTCGAGATCGGCACCGAAGTGAAGCTCGTTTGGGGTGAAGAAGGCGGGGGATCGCAGAAGACGACGGTCGAGCGCCACAAGCAAATCCCAATCCGGGCAATCGTTAGCCCCGTACCGTACTCCAAAGTTGTGCGCGAAACGTACGCGGAGGGCTGGCGCACTGCTAAGAAGTGAGCTGGGCGCCGCGAGGTTGTGCAGCCGAACTGAAGAAGGGGCGGGTTCGAGCGCAGCGAACCCGCCCGTTCTATTCGATCGAGCCAGCCGTGCTCGCTGCGGTAAAGCAATTCGCGATCGAGTGGTTCGTCCCGCCCGCCCCTCGCCTGCTTTTTTCGCGAGAGTTGCCGCGGTCGGCCCCCCGGGTGCTACACGAACATCCCCTTGAAACTTGCCCCCCGGTTGTGCAAGCTGAAAGTCTGGGGGTGCGGTTATTGGGACAGGCTCCCGAACCTCGGTGCACTTTTGCAGGCCT
>DATLWP010000295.1:0-3218 GCA_035576265.1 Candidatus Polarisedimenticolia bacterium | reverse complement strand
GGCGATACGTACGCCAAGGGCGCCTATGTGCTGCTGATGCTGCGGTCACTGATGTACGAGGATCAGGGACCGGACAAGAATAAGGACCAAGCTTTCATCGACATGATGCACGACTTCATGGAAAGTTACCGGAACTCGCCGGCCTCCACCGAGTCATTCAAGGCAATCGCTGAAAGGCACATGACCAAGCCGATGGACCTTCAGCAGAACGGACGCCTCGACTGGTTTTTTAGCGAATGGGTCTATGGCACCCAGGTGCCGCGCTACCAGTTCAAGTATGACGTGGAGCCTGGCGACAAAGGAACTTTCCGAGTGCGCGCCGAAATTACGCAAAGCGAAGTGGACGACCATTTCGCGATGCTCGTTCCGGTTTTCGCCGATTTTGGTAGCGGCATGGTGCGGCTCGGCCAAGTAGAGCTAGTCGGAAACTCCAAGCGGACCGCTGTCTTCCTCTTGGCTCGCCGACCTAAGAAGGTCGCGCTCAATGCATTCAAGGATATTCTCGAGCGCTGACGTTTCCTGCGGCCTTTGTCTTTCGGAAAAATCCAACGCCGCGGAGGAGCGCCTAACGCGCAGCTCCTCTACGGCAGTGCGAAGGCGATGACGGAGTCGCCGGGGGCGTCGTTGAAGTAGCCCTTCATGGCGACGATGCCGGGCCCGCCGAAAGCTTCCACGACCACGTACTGCTTGCCGTTGCGCCCCGTGTAGGTGACGGGAATGGTGTGGGCGCTGGCGTCGATTTTTTCCGTCCAGAGCTCTTTGCCGGTGCGCGAATCAAAGGCGCGAAAGCGGCCGTCGTTGGTGGCGCCCACGAAAATCAGTCCGCCTGCCGTGACGATCATCGAGCCGGTGTTGGGCGCGCCAGTATGCGGAAAACCCTTTTCGGCGAGCGCGTCCACCGTGCCGAAGGGCACGCGCCAGACGATGTTACCAGTCCCCGCGTTGACGGCAATCAGCTCGGCCCAGGGCGGCTGAATGCATGGCCAGCCCGTCTTCGGATCCCAGAAGCGTGAGTTGTAGTTCGAGCCTCCGCCGGGATATACCTTCTCATACGGCCCGCCGCGAGGATTGGGCGTGTCGCTCTTGACCAGCCTCCCGACCTGCCCCGCGTTGAAAACCGTGGTGCCGAAGAGATAACGCAGCTTGGGATCGTAGGCCACGCCGCCCCAGTTTCCCGAGCCCTCCCGGCCCGGAAAGATCACCGCCATTTTGTCCGGGTCGATGCCGAACGGTGTGAACGGACCGTTGTTGTAAAGATGATACTTGTCCCATAGCTCGCGGCAGAAGGAGGCGTGCTCCGGCGTGAGATTGTAAACGTCCTTTTGGCCGATGCTCATGGGCGCAAGCGGAGGAGGCTTCAGCGGAAAAGGCTGCGTGGGAGAAAGCTCTTCGCCCGGCACGTCCGACTGCGGCACCGGGCGCTCCTCCATGCCGAAGAGCGGGTGGCCGTTGGTGCGATCGAAAAGGAAAAGCAGCCCCTGTTTGCTGAATTCAGCGACGGCCGGGATGGTCTTGCCGCCAAGCTTCACGTCGAAGAGAGTGGGCGGCCCGGGCACGTCGTAGTCCCAAATGTCGTGATGCACGAGCTGCTGATACCAGACGAGCTTGCCGGTCGAGGCATCGAGCGCGACGACGCTGTCGGCATAAAGGCTGTTGCCGAGCCGCACACCGCCGTAAAACTCCGTCCCTCCGGCGGGCGCGATCGGCACGTACACCAAGCCGCGCTTCGCATCGAGCGTAATGAAGCTCCAGACGTCCGTGCCGGTCTTGATGTCGAAGCTATCGCCCTTCCAAGTTTCATGGCCGGGCTCGCCGGGCTGAGCCTTGGTGTGAAAGATCCAGACGAGCTGGCCGGTGCGTGCGTCCCAGGCGCGCACCATCTGAACTCGATTGTCACCGGTGATGATGAGGTTCTTATAGATGACGGGCGCCGACGATGGAGCGTCTCCCGACACAAATCCGCCATCGCCAAAGCCCGCGGCCGGCTTGCCGGTCTTAGCGTCGAGCGCCAGCATCTGCTTGCCGGAAACGCCCAGGAACAGACGAGGCGGGATTTTGCCGTCGCCCGGCCAGTAAGAGAGCCCGCGGCGTTGCGTCCCTTTCGTTTCGTACTTCCAGATTTGCTCGCCGGTCTCTGGGTTGAGCGCGAAGACGCCCTTGCCCGCCACGAGATACATCACGCCGCCGACGACCAGCGGAGCGCCCTCGGAATTGACATTTTCGTCGGGATCACCGGTATGGAAGGTCCAGGCGCGACGAAGCCGCGTGACATTGTGCGTATTGATCTGCTTTAGCGGAGAGTAGCGCGTGGCGCCAGGATCGCGGCCCGGGTACGGCCACCCGTGCTGCGCGCGGAGCGCCGCCGGGCAAAACAAGGTTGCCAGAACTACGGCAAAGAAAACGGCCAGCGATGGTGGTGCGCCGCTGGCCGGGTTGCGCGTGGATTTTGCCGAAGGCATTCGCGGACGAACGACCGACTCCTAGTCCGAGGCGGATTGCGAGATCAGGGGAGCGACGTCGTGCTCCATCTCTTCGAAAGTAAGCGCCTTCTGGTAGAAATGCACCTCTTTGCCGCTCCGGTCGAAGATCATGGTCATCGGCAGAGCTTCGCCCTGCTCAGCCCAGCGCGCGTCGACGCCCTTGTAAAAGTCGTCGTCGATCGAGGAGGCGATGTACACGGCGAAAGGAGGCTTGGTTTCGGTCAGGTACTTGGTCATCTCCGCCTTGTCGGACGCGTCGGTGACGTCGTTCATCGAAATCTCGATCACCTGCACGTCCGATTTGTACTTGTCCTGGAGCTTCATGATGTCTGGAAATTCCTTATGGCACGGCGCGCAATACGTGGCGAAAAAGTTGAGGAAGACGACTTTTCCCTTGTTCGCCGCGATGAGCGCGTGGACGTCTTTGGGCGTAACGACTTTCATTTCCGGCGCGGACGCCGCTTGCGCGCGGGCCATCCGCGGGCTCACCGCAACGAACGCCAAGGCGACCAGCGCCACGGAAAATAGCTTCGGAACTGCGCGTTCACCAAACATGCTGGAAAGTTTCATGGCAAGGTCCTAATCGCCTCCCAGCATTTTCGTTGTGGCTTCGGCCACCTGCTGGAAGGTGCTGTCGTTCACGTTGACCATATTGGCGATCACCTGGCGCTTGTCGTTGACGAGGAACGTGTTCTTCGCCTGCGTGTTGATGTGATAGAGGCGCACGCCCAGGTCCTT
>DATLWP010000294.1:0-10769 GCA_035576265.1 Candidatus Polarisedimenticolia bacterium | reverse complement strand
CCCGCCGCAAGTGATACTGGTAACGAGCGCGCTGCCCCGCGAAGGCAAGACAACCGCGGCAGTTAACCTGGCGGTGACGCTCGCCCAGCTCGGCGACCGCACACTGTTGATGGATTCTGACCTGCGCAAGCCCGGCGTTCGTCGCGCCCTTAATTTGCCCGGGGGGAAAGAAGCGGGACTCAGTTCTTACCTGGCGGGCGTCTGCAGCCTCGACGAAATTACCATTCCGCATCCGGCGATCAGCAACCTGATGGCCCTGACGACGGGCCCGGTTCCGCCGAGTCCGGCGGACCTGCTCTCTTCTCACCGCATGAGCGAGGCGATTCTGGAATTGCGGCGCCGCTTCAAATTCATCGTGATCGATTCTCCGCCGGTCATGGCTGCCACCGACGCCGTGGTTCTCTCGGCTCTGACTGACGGAGTGTTGCTGGTCGTGCGGAGCGGAACAACGCCGAAAGAAGCCTTCACCCGCGCGAGAGACCTTCTGACGGCAGTGAAATGCCGGTTGCTCGGCGTGGTGCTGAACGCAGTGGATTCCAGCGCGCCGGACTATTACTACTCATACCGCTACTATCCATATGCGTACGGCTACGGGTACGGCGAAGAAACGGACAACAAGTCACCGCTGTTTGCCGAATCGGATGATACGGATCAAGCTTCGAGCTAGGAGGCACACTTGCGTCACCTCATAACCGGCGGAGCGGGGTTTATCGGGTCACACCTGGCGGAAGCGCTGCTCGCGCGCGGCGATGAAGTTTTCATCCTCGACGACCTCTCGACGGGCAGCGTCGAGAACATCCGCCATCTCAAGACCCACGAGCGCTTCCACTATTTCTTCGACTCGATCACGAACAAACATCTGTTGGCTGAGCTCGTGGATGAATCGGATGTCGTTTTTCACCTGGCCGCCGCTGTGGGCGTACGCCTGATCGTAGAGAGTCCCGTGCGCACGCTTGAGACAAACGTCTACGGCACGCAGCTCGTTCTGGATGCGGCGTCGAAGAAGAAAAAGCTCGTGTTCACCGCCTCGACCTCCGAAGTGTACGGCAAGAGCGACAAAGTGCCGTTTCGCGAGGACGCGGACTTGGTCCTGGGGCCGACCACGAAGGGGCGCTGGAGCTACGCAGCTTCCAAGGCGCTCGATGAATTCCTCGCGCTTTCATACTGGAAGGAGAGACACCAGCCGGTGGTTGTCGTCCGGCTTTTCAATACGGTGGGTCCGCGGCAGACAGGCCGCTATGGCATGGTGCTTCCGAATTTTGTGCGCCAGGCTTTGGAAGGGGCACCCATCACGGTGTACGGGTCCGGCCAGCAATCGCGCTGTTTCTGCGACGTACGCGACACGGTCGAAGCGATTGTGCGATTGATGGCCAACGATCGCGCCGTCGGAGAGGTCGTCAACATCGGAAACGATGAAGAAATTTCGATTGAGAAACTCGCGCACGTTGTCAAGAAGCGCACGAAAAGCAAGTCGCCGGTCACGTACATCCCTTACGACCAAGCCTACGAGCCCGGTTTTGAGGACATGCCGCGCCGCGTGCCTGCGCTCGAGAAACTCGAGCGCCTCGCGAATTTTCGCCCGAAGACACCGCTCTCGCGCATCGTCGACCGCGTGATCGGACACCATCAAAAGAAGGCGGTTATAGAGCCGATACCCGCCGCGAGCCAGATTTCGGCCGTGGCGGCCTCCGAGTAGCGGGAGTTTCAAGTGGCGGGCAGGGCGTCCTTCGTTCGTGCAGCTACAAAGCTAGCGGGTCACGCAAGGATGTCGTTGCAGCACGTGAATGGCGCGCGAAGAGCCGTTCGCTCCCGCTCGCGAGGCCGCAGCGTGGGCTTGCACGTCATGACGAAACAACCTTGGCGACCGAGGAAACCGAGACAGCTTGTTTAGGCTCACGAAATACGAAACGGTTCTCGTTCTCCTGTTCCTACTCAGCTTGCCGTTCAGCAACCCTTGGGTGCGCGGCGACGGCGTTGGCTACTACGCTTATGCCCGGGCGCTGCTCATCGAGCACCGCTTAGACTTCACGAGGGACTGGTTGGCCGCCAACACCAGTTTCCGAATGGGCCGGACGGACGGCCAAGGGCACATTTTACCCGAGCAATATACCGCCGCCGGCCACCTGAACAACCATTTCTCTATCGGCCCTGCGATGCTGTGGTTGCCGTTTCTGATCACCGCGCATTCCGGAGTGCTTCTGTACGATGGTCTCGGTGGCCGAGTCGCGGCCGACGGCTTCTCCAAACCCTATGTCATGACGATGGCGTTCGCCACGGCCTTTTACGGCTTTCTCGCCGTATTCATTTCGTTCCGACTGGCCCGGAAGTATGTTCCGGAGCGTTGGGCTTTCCTGGCGACGCTGGGAATTTGGTTTGGCAGCGCGCTTCCAGTCTACATGTACTTCAATCCGTCGTGGTCGCACGCGCTTTCCGCGTTCGCAGTGGCTATTTTTCTGTGGTATTGGGTCCGGACGCGGAGCGCGCGCAGGTGGACGGAGTGGATTGTCCTGGGAGCGATAGGCGGGCTAATGCTGGACGTCTATTACCCGAACGCTGTCCTGCTTCTGCTGCCGCTGCTCGAATCGATTGCCGGCTACTGGAAATCTTACCGGGCGCTGGAGATCGAGCGGGCTGGCCGACTCTTTCTTGGGAATGTTTGCTTTGCCGCGATGCTACTCGTGACATTTCTCCCCACGCTCATCACAAAGGAGGTTGTCTACGGAAGTTATTTGAAGTCGGGCTACGAAAATCTCTGGAACTGGAAATCGCCAGCGTTTTTCAAACTGTGTGTTTCCGCCGATCATGGGCTGTTTAGCTGGCATCCGATTCTGCTTCTGGCGTTTGCAGGTCTCTTCTGTCTGAGAAAGCACGATCGGCCACTCGGGCTGTACTTGATGGGAGTCTTTGTCGCACTCGTGTATACGATTGGGTGCGACCGGGATTGGGACGGGCTCTCTTCTTTCGGAAATCGCTACTTCGTCTCGATTACCCCGCTGTTTGTTCTGGGCCTCGCGGCCTCCTTCGACTGGCTCGCCCGCGCATGGCAAGAGCGTCGCGCCGCCATTCTCGCCGCGAGCGCGACGGCTGTCCTGATCCTTTGGAACCTGGGCCTGATCTTTCAGTGGGGTACTCACCTGATTCCGCCGCGCGGCGCGATTTCCTGGCGCCAGGCAGCTTACAATCAGGTGGCTGTCGTGCCCGAAAGGGCCGCATCAACGATGAAGGCTTATCTGACGCACCGCACACAATTGATGGATCGGATCGAAAGAGAAGACGTGAAACAGCTGAAGGCCCGGCAATCCGAGGCGATCGAATGAGCAACCTTAGCGCGCGTGCAAATACGCCCCTTTTCGCGCAGACTCCTGTGCTGCGTATCACTCCGCCAACGCGCTGGTGGGCGCTTCCGTTCGGCGAACTCTGGAATTATCGGGAATTGCTTTATTTTTTCGTCTGGCGTGACGTCAAGGTTCGCTACAAGCAAACCGCGATCGGCGCGGCCTGGGCCGTCTTGCAACCTTTTCTGGCGATGCTCGTCTTCACGCTGTTTTTCGGGAAGCTCGCGCATATCCCGTCTGAGGGCCTGCCGTACCCAGTTTTCTCCTACAGTGGTCTGCTCCCTTGGATGTATTTCGCGGCGTCGCTGCAGACCGCGACCAATACGATCGTCGAAAACCAGCGCGTCATTACGAAAGTCTATTTCCCGCGGCTGACCCTGCCATTGTCGTCCGTTCTTTCGGGTCTCGTTGATTTCGGCATTTCTTTTCTGATGTTTGTGGCCATGATGATTTACTACCACATGCGCCCCAGCATCACGATGCTCTGGCTTCCTGCGTTCTTGCTGCTCGCTGTCTTGACCGCTCTGGGTGTGGGGCTTTGGCTTTCGGCCATGAATGCGATTTATCGCGATGTGCGCTACGTGCTTCCGTTCCTCGTGCAGTTTTGGATGTTCGCCTCTCCAGTCGTCTATCCGGCGTCGCTCATGCCGGCGAAGTGGCGCTGGGTATACGGCCTGAATCCGATGACGGGTGTGATTGAAGGATTTCGCTGGTCGCTCGCCGGGCGAGGGGACGCGCCGGGACATTTGATTCTGGTTTCTTCGGGAGTCGTGCTGCTGGTCCTCCTAGGCGGCGTAGCATACTTCCAAAGAATGGAAACCACGATCGCGGACGTTGTGTGATGCGTAAAGAGCCGCGAACGAAACGACCGGAACGATGAGAGAAGCTGTCATCCACGCCGAAGGCCTCGGCAAGCGATATCGCGTAGGCGAGCGCGAGCGCTACTTTGCCTTGCGCGACGTGCTGGCCCGCGCCTTCACCGCGCCCTTCAAACGCAATGGGAAGAGGGCGGAAGATTATTTGTGGGCGCTTCGCGATATCAGCTTCGACGTCCATCAGGGCGAAGTCGTGGGTCTGATCGGACGTAATGGTGCCGGGAAGACGACGCTGTTGAAGGTTCTCTCGCGGATTACGTGGCCCACCGCCGGGTTCGCGGAGGTGCGCGGTCTGGTGGGCAGCCTTCTCGAAGTCGGAACGGGGTTTCATCCTGAACTCACGGGCCGCGAAAATGTCTATTTGAACGGCGCGGTTCTCGGAATGAAGAAGTCCGACATCCAACGGAAATTCGACGAGATTGTGGCCTTCTCGGAAGTCGAGCGCTTCCTCGATACCCCGCTCAAGCATTACAGCAGCGGAATGCAGGTGCGGCTGGCGTTCGCCGTCGCGGCGCACCTTGAGCCCGAAGTTCTCCTCGTGGACGAAGTGTTAGCCGTCGGCGATCTCCAGTTCCAAAAGAAGTGCCTCGGCAAAATGGAAGAGGTCTCGAAAAGCGGTCGCACCATCCTCTTCGTCAGTCACCAGATGAATCAAATCCGCCGCCTCTGCGAGCGCGTGCTGTGGATCGACAGTGGGCAAATTCGGGAACAAGGAGCCACGGGCGAAGTGATTGCCGCGTATGAAGCCGCCATGATGCAGGCTACCCAAGGCAGCCAGAACGGCGCTGGCCTGCCCTTATTTATGGGCTGGGAACTAGCGGGTGAGGGGAATATTCTTCAAGACGGCCTGAAGGAAACAACACTCGAGTTTTCGATCTGTCCGAAAGAAACTATCCGTCGCGGCCACTTCGGCATGCACATTTACAATGACGTCGGCGTGCTCACGGCGAGTTGGGGATTCGATGATCTCTCGCTCGACGTTGGACCGCAGCGGCTTCACCTCATGCTACCTTACTTGCCTCTCCGGCCAGGAACGTACCGGATCGTGTGTTCGCTTTACAACGGCGGCAATAATTTGACCGGCGGGAGACTGCTCGAAATCTGGAATGCAGTGCCGCTTCTCGCGGTGGACACGCTGCCCCTTTCGCATCAGCAGGACGCATGGGCGGGCGTTTTGAATATCCCGGCGGACCTCAAGATCGCAACTCGGGTGGAGAGTGCAACGTGAGCCAGCCATCGGTTACGGTGCTGATCGACACGTGCAATCACGAGCGCTACATCGAAGAAGCAATCGTGAGCGTCCTTGACCAGGACTTTCCGGCCTCAGAGACGGAGATCGTTGTTGTGGACGACGGATCCACCGACCGCACGCCGGAAATCGTGCGCAAGTTCGAGCCGCGGGTGCGCCTGCTGCGCAAGGTCAACGGTGGTCAGGCCTCCGCTTTCAACGTCGGCATTCCCGAGGCCAACGGCGAAATCATTGCTTTTCTCGACGGTGACGATTGGTGGAAGAAGAGCAAGCTGAGCGCCGTGATGAAGGCGTTTGAAGAGAATCCGGCTGTGGGCGTGATCGGCCACGGAATCATTCAGATCGATGACCTCACCAAGAAGACGACGATTTTACTGCCGGAAGCACCCCACTGCTTTGATATGCGGAGCGTGGCTGGGGCGCAGGTGTTCCGAAACTTCATGTGCTTCCTGGGCACAAGCCGAGTGGCGATTCGCAGCAGCGTGTTGACGCAGGTGCTGCCGATTCCGGAATCGTTGACGATCGAGGCGGACGAATACATGTCCGCAGTCGGCGTAGCTCGTGGAGGAGCGATTTTATTGGCTGAGCCGCTGACGTTTTACCGCCTCCACGATCAGAACCTGTTTCAGCTTCGAACAAACGACGCAGTTCGCATGCGCAAGAAAATGCAGGCATTGGATTGTCTGGCCTCCGAGTTGTCGCTCCGGCTGGCTGCCCTGGGCGTTTGCCCCGAAGCCATCGCTGTCGTGGTTGAGCCGATTCGCACCTCGGTTTCTCGGGCAAGGCTTATCCTGGAGGGCGGCACGTCCTGGGAAGCCTATCGCGTGGAGCGAGCGGATTTCCGGCATGCGTACAGCCGCGTTGGGCTCGGCTATCGCGCGTACAAGGAGCTAGCGATGGCGATGTCCCTCTTGATGCCACCGCGCTGTTTTTACCGGCTCAGGGGATGGTACTCCGCCAAAGGTTTGCGCCGCGTCCGCAAGATAATAGGCGAACCGCAGCCGATGGCTCCCATAATCGAGCGGGATCTGAGGGAGCGAGATGAATCCTTTGCGCGTTGACCGCCTATCGGCGCTCTTGTCGGCGACGCCACGGTTTCGTGGAAAGGGCCGTGTGGCGGATGCGCTAGGCAGAATTCGGTGCAAGATCGGAGATGGCAGGAGCCGGTGTCTATCGGGCGCCACGGTCTTGCAAGTTGACCTGGGAGACAGAATCCAGCGGGCCATGTGGGGTGGCTGTTACGAACCGCACGTTCGTCGTTGTCTAGCAGCCCTCATTCGCCCAGGTGACTCCATCCTGGAGGTGGGTGCACATATCGGCTACCTCACCACGTTCGAGGCTCTTTGCGTTGGGCCCCAGGGCCGCGTGTTCGCATTTGAAGCCGATCCGGACAATTACTCCAGGCTCTCCTCTCATACTCGTGGAGTACCATGGGTTTCCGCTGTGCGAAAGGCAGTCTGGGAGAGCAGTGGCACACTCATCTTTGAGCGCTCTGCGACCCAGGGGGAGAGCGGCTGGGGAACCCTCACTAGCGTCCGGGACCTGCGTGCGGGAGCCCACATACCGGTTGAAGCCATTTCACTGGATGATTGGCTCACAACCGAAACAGTGACCGCGATTCATGGCCTGAAGATCGATGCGGAGGGAAGTGAAACCGCAATTCTCAAGGGCGCACGGAGATTTTTGAATCGTTTCAGGCCGTGGCTGATTCTCGAGACCAACGATATCCTGCTGCGACAAGCCTCCACATCGGCAAGGGAATTAATCGAAGTCCTTGATAGTTACGGCTATAGCGCGTTCGCGTTTGATTGGTCGGCAATGATTCGCGTTCACAAGACTTCGGTGCCAGACGGTGGCGAAGTCTTGTGCGTGCCAACGTCGGCGCTGCATTCGGTTAGCGACGCTTTGCGTCGCGCAGGGTTCGAAATCGACAGAGGTTCATTCGCTTGAGGCTCTTCAATGGAAACTGACAAAAGCGATAAGGAAAGACTGGGATCCGACGCAATTACCCTAAAGGTCGCCAACAGATCGTGAATTCGCTCGGAATAAACTACTCGCAGACGCACGATTCCGCAGCCTGTATCGCGCGGGATGGCGAGGTCCTCTTCGCCGTGGCTGAGGAACGCCTGAGTCGCGTGAAGCACGATGCGCGTTTCCCCGTGCTTGCGATCCGCGCGTGCCTGGACTTCGCCGGGGTGCGCGCCGAAGATCTTGACATTGTTTGCCAGAGCTGGCCTCGGCCGCGCGCCTCGTTTGTCCACGATCTCGGCTGCCTTGCGACCCATAAACAGCCGCTGCACGCACGCTCGCTGCTGAATTCCTCGCGCCACTTTCTCAGCATGTGGCACCAGCGCGGCGGCGAGAACCGTTTCCGCCAGGCTTTCGGCCCATCGAAGGCTCGCTTCCGCTTCGTGGATCATCATCTGGCGCACGCCATCAGCGCCTACGCCTATTCCGGTTTCGACGAGTCGGCGATCCTTGTGATCGACGGCCGCGGCGCGTGGGAAGCCACTTCTCTCTGGCACGGCCGCGACGGCCAGCTCGAACACGTCTGGACGATCCCCTGGCCGAATTCCCTCGGTTTGTTCTATGCTCAATTCACGCAGTACTTGGGCTTTGCGCCGTACAGCGACGAATGGAAAGTGATGGGTCTCGCTCCCTACGGCGAGCCCGGCATCAATCTTCGTGAGTTCCTGATTCCCGACGACAATCCGTACCGCGTGGCCTCCCGTCTCCTGCTCGGTCGTGATGCCGCACCAATCGCAAATTTGGAAGCGCGCTTCGGCCCCCGACGCGTGCCCGAATCCGACATTGACGCGGGCCACAAGAATGTCGCCTTCGCTGTTCAGGAATTCTGCGAGCAAGCCATGATGACGCTCGCCCGCGCCGCCGTGGCAAAGACCGGCTGCCGCAATCTCTGCCTCGCCGGCGGTGTTGCTCTCAACTCGAAGGCGAACGGTAAAATCCTGTCGTCGGGAATGGTAGACCGCATCTTCGTGCAGCCTGCCGCCAGCGACGACGGAGCATGCCTCGGCGCGGTCCTTGCGCCCTGTCTCGATGGCGGAGGCAAACTGCCGGTCCGCAAGATGCGCCACGCTTATCTGGGCCCCGAATCATCCGATGCGGAAATCGAGACCGCCCTGCGCACGTTCAAGCTCCGCGCCACGCGCGTCTCCGATCCCGCCGCAGCGGGCGCAGAGCTGCTCGCCAGCGGCAAAATTCTGGGCTGGTTTCAGGGGCGCATGGAATTCGGACCTCGCGCGCTGGGCGCCCGCTCCATCCTGGCCGATCCTCGTGATCCCGAAATGAACGCCAAGGTCAACAATGCCGTGAAATTTCGGGAATGGTGGCGGCCGTTCGCGCCGTCGATGCTCGCTGAAGTCGCGCGCGACTACATCGAATCGGCCACGGATTCTCCGTTCATGATTCTCACCGCACAGGTGAAGCCGGAAAAGCGCAGCCTCATCCCGTCGGTGACGCACGTGGACGGCAGCGCGCGCCCGCAGACCGTCGATCGCGAGGTCAATCCCCTCTACTGGCGCCTCATCGACGAATTCGGCCGCCGCACCGGCGTCCCCGTCATCATGAATACCTCGTTCAATCTTCGCGGCGAACCCATCGTATGCACGCCCGCCGACGCGGTGCGCACATTCTTCAGTTCCGGAATGGACGCGCTGATTATCGGCAACTTCCTGGTGGAAAAATAGCATGCCCGGCACGCGCGCTCGCGACGGCTGGCTGAGCTTTCTTTGTCTCCCGCTGGTTCAAGATCGTGGATTTTTTCCGTTAAATACACGATGATCCCGCCTCTAACCGCGGCTCTCGACGACAGGGTAGGGACGCGCGCCAGAGCGAGAGAGTTGTGGATTCCAGCGCTGGTGTTCGTCGTATTTGCCGCTTTCTTTCTCCTTCTTCGATCCAACGATTTCTTTACCGTCGATGGAGGGTTTCGTTGTTTCGTTGTCTATCGCCACCGCCATATTGCTTTCGACATAAACAATCACCTGCTGTACCTGGCTGACGTACTCGCATGGACTCGGATCGCGGGGGGCCTCGGATTTCATCTTGCCGCGCCGCTCGAATACTTCTCAACGGTCGAAGTAATGAATTGCCTCGCAGGTGCTGCCTGCTTAGCGATTGTCTGTTCTCTATTGCACGTGGTGACCGCGTCTTGGCTCCAAGCCTTCGGCGGGACGATGGGGTACGGCCTGTCGAAAGCCTTTATCGCGCAGGCGACCAATGCCAATCAGCCGATGCTCGGGGTGTTCTGGAGCTTCTTCGCCCTGTTGTTCGCTGTCTTATCTTTGAGGCGAAAATCGCTTTGGCCGATTTGCGCCTCGGGATTGCTTTTCGCCCTCGCCATGGCCACTTATCAGTCAACCATCCTGCTCGCCTTCGCCGCCGTCATCCTCCTGATCGTCGATGGAACATCGGATGTGCGAAAAGTCCGTCTGTATGCCCACCGACTGATGAGAGTCGGCGCCTTTGTATCTTCAGGTGTCATCGCGACGGTTGTGATTTTCGGATCGGCATATCGGCAAATGGGAATCAGCGGGCCTGGTGCGATGGTGCGGCATTTCTTCTGGCACGAGGAAGCGCGAGTTTATTTGAAGATGAGTGTAGGCAAGCTATTGAATGTTCCAATCGGAATGGTGCGGAGCATTTTTCCTTTGCTGCCTTCTTACAATGGAATCCGTGGCCTGCTTGCGCGCAGGGATTTCGCATCGTGGACCTTTATAGCCATAGTATGCGTCTTCTGTGCGTTCTTGCTGTTTTGTGCGGTTCTGGTTTCGAGACGGTGGGCTCATCTACGGCCGTGCACACGACTCGGAATCCTGACGGCAACGGTGGGCTTTTTGTTCACCATGCTTCCGGTGGTCGTCTATGATCCGCAGTACGACAAACTGTGGATTCAGCCCCTGGCTTGCCTGACGGTCCTTGTGGTAATAGCGTTGCACGTGATCGCCCAAAAATCGCGGGCTTACCTATACTTCTCAAGGACAATTTCGATTCTCCTGCTCATCGGGGTGGCCTCGAATCTCGGCTGGGTGGCGCGAGCCCATTCACGAGCGCCCTACGAAATTGAGGAAGCCCAGCGGTTATCGAGGATGATCCAAAGACAGGATCTGCTCGTGGGAGATTGGGATCACATTTCGGTGCTGTACGGATCTCTTTGGGCCGACGAAGGACGCTTCTTTTCCTTCCCAACAGAAGCTCAGAAGGATGGTATCGAAGCTGCGTCTCACTTGCGTGATCTCGTTTCCGAGACGAGTCGAAGAAAGGGTCGGATTTATTTTCTTGGGATACTGG
>DATLWP010000293.1:0-2860 GCA_035576265.1 Candidatus Polarisedimenticolia bacterium | reverse complement strand
AGGGAGACTCGGTCAAGATCGCTGGATTCGGAAATTTTGTCGTCAGGAGTAAAGGCGCAAGGAAGGGCCGGAATCCGCGAACCGGCGAAGAGATTGGCATCACGCCTCGTCGTGTCGTCACTTTCCGTCCCAGTCAAGTGTTCAAAAAGTACGTCAACTCGTAACAGCGTTCACTCACCTGTACCAACTCCCTCCGCGAGGACCGGTCAATGGGGAATGAACCCAGGCTGGGTAGTAAGGTCTTCTATAAAATCGGCGAAGTCAGTCAGATGACGAAGCTTCCGGCCTACGTGCTGCGGTTTTGGGAGTCACAGTTTCCGTTTCTCAAGCCCAAGAAAAGCCGGGGAAACCAGCGTCTCTACGTGAAGCGGGATGTCGAGACAGTCCTGGAGATCAAACGGATGTTGTACGAAGAAGGCCACACCCTTGAGGGTGTCAAGCGCTATTGGGCGCGCCGTGGTCGCGTGTCGGTCCAGCGCCTCAAGCCCAAGGAACTGGCGCAGAAGTTGAGGGGAAATTTGCAGGCCATCTTGAAAATTCTTGAATCACATTCATGATCGGCCAACGGGGGCAATCGTCTCTTTCAACCGGTTGCAATCGACCAGCATTCAAGGCGACAATAGCGCCGAGTGCGGCACAGAAATCAAACGTCGGGGCGTGGCGCAGCCCGGTAGCGTACTCGCTTGGGGTGCGAGTGGTCGGCCGTTCAAATCGGCTCGCCCCGACCAAAATGACAGTATCAAGTCATGAGCGCTGAGTGCTGAGAACAAGAGGAAATTCGACGACTCGAGCCTCAGCACTCAATGTTCCGTCCTGACACAGGGAGCTGCCATGGGCAGCTTTTTTTATGCCTGACCGACGAATACGTATTCTCGTCACTAACGACGACGGGATTCAATCGCCCGGCTTGACAATGCTCGCCAAGGCCTTGGCGAGATTGGGCGAGGTCTGGGTGGTCGCGCCGGACCGTGAACGAACGGCAGTGGCCCATGCGGTGACGCTGCACAAACCGCTTCGAGTCCATCAAGTGGGGAAACGGGTCTATGCTGTCAACGGGACGCCGGTCGATTGTGTGAACCTGGCGTTGCTCAAACTTTTGCCGAAACGGCCGCATCTGCTTGTCTCCGGGATCAATAAAGGCGTGAATCTTGGCGACGATGTATTGTATTCGGGAACGGTCTCGGCAGCCGTGGAGGGGACGATTCTCGGAGTGCCTTCGATGGCGGTTTCGCAGGAGGGGCGCAACCAGTTTAACTTTGCAACCGGCGCACATTATGCTCTGCTGGTTGCACGATTGATTCTCCAGCGAGGCCTGCCGGAAGAAACGCTTCTCAATCTTAACATTCCGGATCGTGCGCGACGAGCTGTGACTGGCGTCCGCGTGACCTGTCTCAGCCGGCGGCGATTCGACAATCCGATCATCGAGAAAGTCGACCCGCACGGCCGAATCTACTATTGGATCGCCGGGACTCGCGTGTCCTGGAGTCGAAGCAAAGATGCCGATCATGAAGCGATCGAAGAGGGTGCGGTGTCGCTCACACCGATTCATCTCGACAGCACGCACTACGGCATCCTCGACCAATTACGAACCTGGGAACCGGCGATCCGAGGAACCGCGAAGCGGCCTGTTTCGTCGAAGACCAAAAAGCGCAGAGCGAGGCACTGAGGCAGCATGGGGAACTTCATCGAGGCCATCATCACAGTTCTCAGCCGATTCGTGATCAATACGATTTCGACGTTCGGCTATGCCGGCATTCTGCTGACCATGGCAATCGAAAGCGCCTGCATTCCCTTGCCCAGCGAAATCATCATGCCGTTTTCCGGCTATCTCGTGACGACCGGGCAATTTACGATGCTGGGTGTTACGCTGGCCGGCGCGATCGGCAACGTCCTAGGGTCCATCGTGGCCTATTATGCGGGCGTGTGGGGCGGCAGACCGTTCGTAGAGCGATATGGACCTTATGTGCTGGTCTCGCACAACGATCTCGACATGGCGGATCGGTGGTTTGCACGGTACGGCGAGGCTGCGGTGTTCTTTAGCCGCATGCTGCCCGTCGTGCGAACGTTTATTTCGTTGCCGGCAGGGGTCGCCCGCATGAATTTCCCACGCTTTGTTATCCTCACCTTTCTCGGTGCGCTCCCCTGGTGCTATCTCCTGGCGTATATCGGGGTGAAGATGGGCGAAGAGTGGGAGAATCTGCGGGGCTACTTCCACCAGTTCGATATCGTTATCGGATTTTTCATTGCCCTCGCAGTCGGGTATTTCCTCTGGTCGCATTGGCCGAAACGTCATCTTACGCCAGGGTCGTAGAGGACGATGCTGACGCTCTTCAATACGCTGACGGGCAAGCAGGAATCATTCGAATCAATGGAGCCGAAGCGTGTCCGGATGTATGTTTGCGGCGTGACGGTCTACGATTACTGCCACATCGGCCATGCGCGCAGCGCACTTGTCTTTGACGTGCTCAGGCGCTACCTGGAATACAGCGGCTACCAGGTAGACTTCGTCAAGAACTTTACCGACGTCGACGACAAGATCATCAAGCGCGCGAACGAGCAGGGCGTCTCCTGCGAGACGATTACGACCAAGTTCGTAGAGGCCTACTATACTGACATGGGCAAGCTTGGGATCAAACGGGCAACGCAGGAGCCTAAGGCGACGGAGCATATGGCGGAAATCGTCGCGATGACTGAAACATTGATCAAGAAGGGGTTGGCCTATCACGTCGACGGCGACGTGTACTTCCAAGTTGAGAAGTATCCGGCCTACGGGCGCCTTTCCAAACGCAAGCTTGAGGATCTCCAAGCAGGGGCACGTGTGGAGGTCGATGAGCGCAAGCGATCCCCAATGGATTTCGCG
>DATLWP010000292.1:0-40301 GCA_035576265.1 Candidatus Polarisedimenticolia bacterium | reverse complement strand
CTCGTGTGCCATCCAGTTTCCTCCGAATCGAACGACAATCGATTGTAGCGAAGTAGCAACAGGATGCAAGCTCGGCTGTGATTTCGCGCCCGTGTTCAGGTAGCATCGGATGACTATGTCCGCGACCGTCATACATGCCAGCCGGATCCTGACGCCGGAGGAAGAGATCAGCGACGGCATCGTCGTCGTGGAAGGGAGCCGCATTACCGCTCTCGGACATCGCGATGAAATTAGGGTTCCTGCGGGCGCGGCCGATTACGTGGCCACCGGTCTGACGGTCGTTCCCGGATTTGTGGATGTGCACATCCACGGCGCGGGTGGCCACGATGTGATGGAAGGGAACGCGCGTGCGCTTGACCGTATCGCATCCGCCGTCGCGCGCCACGGGACCACTTCCTTTATCGCCACGACCGTCACCGCACCTGTCGAAGAGACCTGCCATAGCCTGGAAGGAATCGCGCGCTACATTCGCGCGCAGGAAGAGTCCGGCGACACTGCGGAAAATAGTCGGCTCGCCGCCGAGATTCTCGGCATCCATCTCGAAGGGCCGTTCATTAGTAAGGCCCGCCGCGGGGTGCATCCTCCGGACGCCATTGCGAAACCTTCGGTGGAAGTTCTAGAGAAATTTCTCAAGGCTTCGGACGGGCTGGTGAAGATTTTGACGCTCGCGCCTGAACTGCCCGGTGCGATTCCATTGATCGAGTCGGCCATGGCGGCCAAGATCGTGGCAGCCCTCGGGCATACCGATGCCGATTACGATCAAGCGCGCGCAGCGATTCATGACGGGGCGAGCCACGCCGTGCATTTCTACAACGCCATGCGGCCGTTTGCGCACCGCGATCCCGGCGTCGTTGGCGCAATTCTGACCGATCCGGAAGTGACCGCCGAAGTCATCGCCGACGGCGTCCACGTGGCTGGAGCCGCAATCCAGGTCCTTATCGGGTGCAAGGGATTCGACGCGGTGCTTCTTGCGAGCGACGCAATCGCTGCCACCGGCATGCCAGATGGCAATTACCGGCTCGGCAACCGCGAGGTGACCGTGAAAGACGGCGTCGCTCGCAACTCCGAGGGAAAGCTTGCCGGAAGCACGCTGACGCTCGATCGAGCGCTGCGCAACGTCGTCGCGCTGGGAGTGCCGCTCCGGGAGGCCATACGTATGGCCACCATCCTGCCAGCGCGACGCCTTGGCCTGGCCGGAAAGAAGGGCATCATCGCCGTGGGGGCCGATGCGGATCTCGTGGCGCTGACACCGGACTTGCGTGTCGCAGGTGTCATGACCCGCGGCGCCGGCCTCACGTGAAGCCCCAGCGGTCGTCCCAGCCCCAACGGCGCAGTCGCTAGAGCGGACCACCCGGTTGAAACAAATCGGGAGCGAGAGTATCGTTTATCTGGCAGCCGTTGTCACGCTGCAACCCTCAACGCCCTTCCTTAACCAAGGCCATCGCCCGGTGGCGAACTGTGCCGCCTGCGTGGTCCAAACGTTCGGATTCCGCGGAGGTCACCGATGCGTCCGGCATTTTTCATAAGTTTACTTGCAGCACTCCTCTTGTGCGTCTTAACTTCAGCCCAATCGCTATCTCCGGCCAAGCCCCGCGCCGGTTCCCAAGCTCCAAAGGTATCGCCGGAGGGCCAGGCGTGCGTTGCCTGCCACAGCACTACGACGCCCGGCATCGTGGAGCAATGGCGTTCCAGCGCGCATGCGAAGGCCGGGACGGATTGCTATTCGTGTCATCAGGCGAATGACGAAGATCCCGCGACATTTGACCACTACGGGCGAAAGATCGCCGTGATCGTCACGCCAAATTATTGCGGACGCTGCCACGCCAAGGAAGTTGCTCAGTTCGAGAAGAGCCATCATGCGGCCGCTGCGCAGTTTATCGGTTCGCTCGACAACATGCTCGGTGAGGTTGTGGAAGGCGGGCCCGCAGCTGTGAGTGGCTGCCGCCAGTGCCACGGCAGCGAGGTGAAGTACGTGAGCGATGGGAAATTCGATCCGGACACGTGGCCCAATAGCGGAATCGGCCGCGTCAATCCGGACGGCAGCAAGGGAACCTGTGCGGCGTGCCACGGTCGCCACAGCTTCAGCTCCGCGCAGGCGCGCGAACCGGAGAATTGCGGGAAGTGCCACATGGGTCCCGACCATCCGCAGATCGAAATCTATAATGAGTCCAAGCACGGCATCCAATACCGCGCGAACATTGCGAGAATGAACCTGGATTCGAAGTCCTGGATCGTCGGCAAGGATTACTCGGCTGCGCCCACGTGCGCCACCTGCCACATGAGCGCGACCTCTCATCAGGCGGTCACCCACGATGTCGGCGACCGCATCAGCTACACGCTGCGCCCGGTGATCAGCATCCGGCTCGAAAACTGGGAACAGCGACGCGCTGCGATGAAGGACGTCTGCTCGAACTGCCACGCCACGGGCTGGGTGGAGAATTTCTACCAGCAGTATGAAGGCACCATCTCTCTCTACAACGAGAAATTCGCCAAGCCTGCCAAGGCCATCATGGACAGCCTTTACGCCGCCAATAAGCTCACGAGGACTCCTTTCGACGAGAAAATCGAATGGACCTATTTCGAACTCTGGCACCACGCCGGCCGCCGCGCGCGGATGGGCACGGCCATGATGGGACCGGACTACACCCAATGGCATGGATTCTACGAGGTTGCCAAGAACTTCTACACCGAGTTCGTTCCCGAGGCGGAGCAGTTGATGCCCGGCGTCACCGCCGAAGTGATGAACTCCGACTATCACAAATGGATCAAGGGACTGACGAAAGAGCAGATCCAGCAGCAGATCGATTTCTACAAGAAGAGATATCAGCAGTGAACGATAGAAGGCAGGTCCCGGGGCCGCTTCTTGTGTTTCACACGTTGAGCGGGATCTTCAGCTCTTCGGCCAGACGATAGGGATCAAAGGGGCTGCAGGCGAAATAACGGCCTTCGACCGCGACGGTGGGGACCTTGCGCCGGCCGTTGTTCACGCGCAGGACAAGCTGTTCGGCATTCGGAACTTCGTCGATGTTCACTTCGCGGAACGCTACTCCGCGCTCGCTCAGGAACTGTTTCACACGGTTGCAGTCGCCGCACCAGTTCGTGCTGTAAATCGTAACTCCCGCCATCTCCGCCTTTTCGTTCGAGAATAAGACAGCTGCCATGGAATTTGATGTCCTGCGCCGCGCGGGGATTCTACCTATTTTGTCGCGCGCGGAAGGGCTGCAAACCTCGCGAGACGAGGCTATTCAAGTGTTCCCGCCGCAGCGCCGCCCCGGGAAGCCACTTGGAGGCGGACCATGGCGCGCGCGAGCGCAAAGCTTGCGCGCTGCCAGTCGGCGTCCCCAGAGACAGCCTTTGCAAGTTCGGCCTGGGCCCGTTCGCGGGCGGCGCGGGTGCGGTCGATATCGATCTCCTCGGCGCGCTCGGAAAGTTCGGCGAGGATGATGACGCGGTCGGGCAGAACTTCGGCGTAGCCGTGAATGATCGTGAGGTAGCGAGTGTCGGAGCCTTTGCGGTACGCCAGAATTCCGATGCCGAGCTCCGTAATCAGCGGTGCGTGGCCCGGCAGAATGCCGAGATAGCCTTCCTTCCCAGGCACCTCGAGCGCGTGCACGCTTTCCTGCAGCACGTGCCGCTCGGGGGTCACGACTTGAAGCTCCATCGTCTCGGGTAGCATTCGTTCGATCCTGGTCGGGCGCGCCCGGACTACGCGACGGCCGCCATCTTTTCCGCCTTCTCCCTCGCCTCTTCGATCGCCCCCACCATATAAAACGCCTGTTCGGGGAGATCGTCGTGCTTGCCTTCGACGATCTCCTTGAAGCCGCGGATCGTGTCCTCGACCTTGACGTACTTTCCTTCCATGCCGGTGAACTGCGCCGCAACGAAAAACGGCTGCGAAAGGAATTTTTCGACTTTGCGGGCTCGCGCAACGGTTTGTTTGTCTTCGTCCGAGAGCTCCTCGATGCCGAGGATGGCGATGATGTCCTGCAGCTCCTTATAGCGCTGGAGCACCGACTTCACGGCGCGCGCCACGGTGTAGTGCTCTTGTCCCAGAATGCGCGGGTCGAGAATGCGCGAGTAGCTCGCCAGCGGATCGACGGCGGGATAGATGCCGCGCTCTACGATTTGCCGGCTCAGGTTCGTGGTGGCGTCCAGGTGCGTGAAGGTCGCCGCCGGGGCCGGATCCGTGTAGTCATCCGCGGGAACGTAAATCGCTTGCACGGACGTGATCGAGCCATGCTTGGTGGACGTGATGCGCTCCTGGAGTTCGCCGATTTCGGTATTGAGATTCGGCTGGTAGCCCACCGCCGAAGGCATGCGGCCCAGCAGCGCGGATACTTCCGACCCGGCCTGGACGAAGCGGAAAATGTTGTCGATGAAGAGCAGCACGTCGAGGTGCTCCACATCGCGAAAATATTCGGCTACCGTCAGTCCGGTCAATCCGACGCGAAGGCGCGCGCCGGGTGGCTCCGTCATCTGCCCGTAGATCAGCGCGCAGCGCGATTTTTCCGGATTGCCGGGTTCGATGACGCCGGATTCCTGGAATTCGAGCCACAAGTCGTTCCCCTCGCGGGTGCGCTCACCGACTCCTGCGAACACGGACACGCCGCCGTGCTTCATGGCCACGTTGTTGATCAGTTCCTGAATCAGCACGGTCTTGCCGACGCCGGCACCGCCGAACAGTCCGATCTTTCCGCCCTTCAAGTACGGTTCGATCAGGTCCACGACCTTGATCCCGGTCTCGAACATCTCGAGTGTGGTCGACTGATCTTCGAGCGACGGCGCCGGGCGGTGAATCGGGTAGCGCTGCTCGGTGGTCACCGGTCCGAGCTTGTCCACCGGTTCGCCCAACACATTCATCACGCGGCCCAGCGTTCCGCGACCCACCGGCACCGAAATGGGTTCGCCCAGGTCTTCCGCGCCCATTCCGCGGACCAATCCCTCGGTCGGCTTCATGGCCACGCAGCGGACGCGACCCTCTCCGAGGTGCTGCGCCACTTCGGCAACAATGTCGAGCGGCTCGGGCACGTCGAACCCTTTGCTGGTAATGCGCACCGCGTTGTGAATCAGCGGGAGGTGGTGCTCCTGAAACTGCACGTCCACGACCGGGCCGATGACTTCGATCACCCGTCCGATCTTCGTATTGTCGCTAGCCATGTTCTCTCTCCCTCATCTTTACCGGGCGCGCTAGGACGTTGCTGAGGCCGCGCCGCTGACAATTTCGATCAACTCTTTGGTGATGCCCGCCTGGCGAATCTTGTTCATTTCGAGCGTCAATTTATCAATCAGTTCGGACGCGTTGCGCGTGGCGGAATCCATCGCGGTCATCCGGGCGGCGTGCTCGGCCGCAGCCGATTCGAGCAGAACGCGAAAGACCTCGGACTCAAGGTAGCGCGGCACCAGCGCGTCGAAAATCTCGCGGATGGGTTCCTCGTAGATGTAATCCACGAGCAAGGTATCTCCGGCGGGCGAGAGGTCTTTCGGCAGCGTTTCCCCGCGCCCGGTTCCGCTGGCGGACGGCCTTTCTCCTGACTGCGAAAATTCCGACACCAACACGCCCGGATCGATGGGAAGCAGCTTTTCCGTGCGCAGCTTTTGTACCAGGACGTTTTTAAATTCGTTATACACGGTGTATACGGCATCCACTTCGTGCGCGGCGTACAATTCCGCGATCTTCGCGGCGATGTCTTTGGCGGCGAGGAAATCCACCTTGGCCGACACATTGAGATACTCGGCGGCGAGCTTCCAGCCGCGCTTGCGCAGCGTGTCGCGGCCCTTCTTGCCGATCGCAACGACTTGCGGATTTTTCGAGGCGTTTTCATGGAGAAAGGCGGTCGCGCGGCGAATCACATTCGCGTTGAACGCTCCGCAGAGGCTGCGATCTCCCGTGAGGACCACGACCAGGACCCGCTCCTCCGGCCGACGCTCGAGCAGCGGATGCACCGCCAGCTCCATCCGCGCCGCAGCCGAGCGCAGCACGCGCAGGATTTCGCGGGCATAGGGCCGCGCCGCGAACACGCCCTCCTGGGCCCGGCGCAGTTTCGCAGCCGCGACAAACTTCATGGCCCGGGTGATTTGCTGCGTGCTCTTCACCGAGCGAATGCGCCGCCGATAATCAAGAAGTGTGGGCATTGGAAATTTAGTGGTCCGTCAAACGCGCATCGTTCCCTGGGCAATCGCCCGACGGCGTCAGTCTGCGGCCGCGGCGGCCCCCCGGCTTGCCAGGAAACTTTCCTTAAAGGCATCGAGCGCCTTGATCATCTCCGCCTTCAGCTCGTCATCAATGGTCTTTTTCTCTCGCAGAGTCTTGAAAATTCCGCCGTAGTTGGTTTCAACGAACGGATAGAGCTCTCGCTCAAACCGGCGAACTTCCGAGACTTCGAGGTCGTCGAGATAGCGATTGCCGCCGGCAAATATGATCAAAACCTGCTTCTCCACCGCCAACGGCTGGTACTGATCCTGCTTGAGGATTTCCACCAGACGCTGGCCGCGAGCAAGCTGCGCCTGCGTGGCCTTGTCGAGCTGCTCGGAGCCGAACTGCGCGAAGGCAGCCAGCTCGCGATACTGGGCCATGTCCAGGCGGAGCGTGCCGGCCACCTGGCGCATGGCCTTGATCTGCGCGTTGCCGCCGACGCGGCTCACGGAAATGCCGGCGTTAATGGCGGGCCGGATGCCCGCGTTGAAAAGATCCGCTTCCAGATAAATCTGGCCGTCGGTGATCGAAATCACGTTCGTCGGAATGTAGGCCGAAACGTCGCCCGCCTGCGTCTCGATCACGGGCAGTGCTGTCAGCGAGCCCGCGCCCAACTGATCGTTCAATTTCGCCGCGCGTTCGAGGAGGCGCGAATGCAAAAAGAAGACGTCCCCGGGGAATGCTTCGCGCCCCGGCGGACGGCGCAGCAACAGCGAAATTTCGCGGTAGGACTGCGCATGCTTCGAAAGGTCGTCGTAGAAGCAGATCGCGTGTCGCTTTGTGTCGCGAAAATATTCGCCCATGGCGGCGGCGGCGAAGGGCGCGATGAATTGCATCGTGGCCGGCTCGGTGGCCGAAGCTGCCACGACGATGCTGTAGTCGAGCGCGCCATAGTCGGAGAGCGCTTTCACCACCTGAGCGATCGTCGAGCGCTTCTGCCCGATTGCGCAGTAGATGCAGATCAGATCTCCGCCCTTCTGGTTCAGGATGGTGTCGAGAATGATCGCGGTCTTGCCTGTCTGGCGGTCGCCAATGATCAATTCGCGCTGCCCGCGTCCGATCGGGATCATCGAATCGATCGCTTTGACGCCGGTCTGCACCGGTTCGCGCACGGGCTGGCGATCGACCACGCCCGGCGCCAGGCGTTCGAGCGGGTTGTAATGCTGGGTCAGGACGGGGCCTTTGCCGTCGAGCGGTTCGCCCAGAGGGTTCACGACGCGCCCGATGAGAGCCTCTCCGACCGGCACAGACATAATTTTGTTCGTGCGCTTGACGGTATCGCCTTCTCGGATCTCGGTGTAGTCGCCGAGCAGCACGGCGCCTACCTGATCTTCTTCGAGGTTGAGCGCGATGCCCGACACATCGTGCGGGAACGCGAGCATCTCGCCGGCCATGCAGCGATCCAGGCCGTGAATGCGCGCAATGCCGTCGCCGACCGAAATGACCGAGCCGACCTCTTCAACCGAGACCGCCTGCTGATAATTTTCGATCTGCTCGCGCAGTATCTTCGTGATTTCGTCCGCTTTAATGTTCGCCATTCCTGGCTCCTATTCCGCTTCGAGCTGCTCGCGCAGCCGGATCAACTGTTCGCGCACGGAACCGTCATAGACGGTTGAGCCGACGCGCACGACGGCGCCGCCCACGAGAGACGGATCCCGGCGGAAGTGCGCTTCGATCTTCTTGCCCGTGCGCCTCTCCAGCGCGGTGGTCAACTCTTTACGCTCCGCGGCGCTCAGCTCCCGCGCCGAGGTTACTTCGGCCTCGGCAATGCCGAGCCGGGCGTTCAATTCCGCATCGAACGCCTGCTGAATCTCGCGCAGCATATCCGTGCGGCGGCGGTCCACCAAAACGTAGACAAAATTTCGGACCGCCGACGTCAGATCCATTTTTGCCGCGATCTTTTCGATCACTTTCTGCTTCGCATCGCGGGCGACCGCGGGACTATCGAGGAAAATCCGCAGATCGGCTGCGGAATAGAACGCATCGACGAACGCGGTAAGGTCGCGCTTCACGCGGTCCGCGGTCTTGTGCTCAAGCGCCACATCGGCGAGTGCGGCCGCGTACCGCGATGCGACTGCTCCGCTCAATTCGCACTCCCTTCGAGCTCGGCGACGAACGTGCGGAAGAGACTCGCCTCCGCGTTCGGCGTCAACTCCTGTCGCAATACGGCTTCCGCGCGCTCGACGGCCATTCGCGCGGCGAGCGCCTTCAGCTTAAGGCGCCCGGCTCGTTCCGCTGCGGCGATCTCCGCCCGCGCGGCTCGTTCAATGGTCTCCGCCTCGGCCTTGGCCAGCGCGCGAAGACGTTCGGCCTCGGCCTCGGCCGCGCGCTTCGCCTCCGCCCGTAATTTGGCGACCACTTCTGGAATGCCAGCGAGCTTCGCTTGCGCTTCGCGGCGCTGTTGTTCTGCCGCCTCCCGCGCTCGGGTGCCGTCGGCGATCTTCCGGGAAATCTCTTCCGACCGGCTGCGAAAATAAGGGCCCGCTTTCCGCAGCGCGTAAACAATCAATCCGAAGATGATCGCGAAATTCAGCCAGCGGAAGATCTGGCCCGTGGGCGAATCGGCGGGCGAGGATTCGCCTTCCTGCGCCAGGGCGGGCGCGGCGACGAGAAAGAAGGAAAGGACGAGAGACCCCATGCGGGGGGCAACGAGCCGGATGAGCCGCATCATCTGGCCGGCCCTCCGCGCAAAGGAGCTGGTCTTTCGAGAATCGCGCGAGCGATTTCGCTTGCGAGGGCGGGAGCCTGACGCTCGATCTCTGCCCGGGCGGACTCGAGCTCCGTCGCAATCCGTTTCTTCGCCGAGGAAACTTCTTCTTGCGCGCGGGCATGCATGGCCTTGAGGAGCTTGGAACGACTGTCCAGGGCGGCCTGGCGCGCGGCTTCCGCCTCCGCGTAGATTTCGGCGCGGGCTTGGCGCAGGGCTTCGTGGTAGGAATCGAGCTCCTGCCGCGCGGAAGCCTCCACGGCCGCAGCATCCGCGCGGGCACCTTCGATTCGGGCCGCCCGCTCCGCCATCGCCTTTTGAATCGGCTGGAAGAAGGCCCAGCGCAGAAACACATAGAATAGGAGGACGATGACGATCGTAGGCACAGCTTCGAGAAACAACTCGCCGAGCTGGTGGATAATTTCCATCGAGGGGGAAAGCTGTTGCGACTGCGCTCCTGATTTAGATGGTTTCCAGTGTGCGGCATGCCCCACTGGCACGCGCGCCAACGACAAATAAAGCCCATGATTATCGCATCGGGCCTCGCCATGCGTCAATCATTTTGCTGCTTTGAAGCCGAACCGCCTTCCATCCCGAAGGGGATACGCCGGTAAACCGTATGATAGCCCGGAAAATTCTGCGCTCACTTTCCGCCGCCCGTGGCTCCCGCCGCATCTGCCGCCACTTCCACGAGCAGCGACGCAAGTCTCTGCGGAGTGGTGACCGAAGGATGACAAGTGCTCTCGACGCAGACGAGAGCTTCCGGCTTCCTGGCGTCGAGGTGAGGCAGCGTTTCACGGAGTGTGGCGGGCAGCGCTCCGGATACCAGGCGCTCGGGCGTGACGCGCAGGACCGATTTTCCGAAGCGATAGGTTTCATGGGCGGTTCTTTCCAGTTCGGAGGCTCGTGAATCTCCCGCGGTGCCCGTCACGACCACCTGCACCGCATGGCGCGCATGCAGCAAAGCCGCGAGTCCGTAGGTCGCGGCAAAGAGGCCGTACTGCGGGATCGGGCCGACGAACGCTTCGAGCGTTTTCTCCGCCCATTCGCGGTAGAGACGCTCGCCGGTGTACGCGTAAAGCCGGTCGAGGACGATGGCAGCGACAGAATTCGCTCCCGGCGTGGGCGAATCTTGCAGCGGCTTGCGGCGGATCTCGAGGCCGCCCATCGGCGCGGCGTCTTTCGCGCGGTCGAAGAAGCCGCCGCCTTCGGAATCGCCGAAGCGCTCGATGGCGAGTCTTGCGGCGCGCTCGGCAACTTCAAAGTAGCGGCGGTCGAACGTGGTTTCCCAGGCGTCGAGGAGTGCCGCGATCATGAAAATCTGGTCGTCGAGCGTTCCTTCGAGGCGCGGGCCACCGACGCGGTGCAGAAAACCCTTCGTAGACTCCCACCCTTCGGCGAGGATGCGATCGAGCGTCTTCAGCGCAAACGCGCGGCAATCGGTGCGGTCGAGCACGCGCGCGGCTTCTAGATAGGCGGAGGCAAACATCGCGTTCCAGCCGACGTAATGCGTTTCGTCCACGGCGGGGGTGGGACGGCGATTACGCCGCGCCGCGAGCAGTTTTCCGCGAGCGCGGGCGAGGAGGACGCGAGCGCTGGCTTCGTCCAATTCCAGCTTGTTGGCGAGAGCGACGATGCTGGAGGCAACCCACAGGACATTTTTCTCGGGATTGTGGTGCATCTCGCCGTGCGCCTCGACATCGTAGTAGACCTCGATGGCGCGCGCTTCTTCGGGAGACAGCACGGCGCGCACCTCAGCGAGCGTCCAAGTAAAGTAATCGCCGTCGTCGTCGAGAGTCTGGTCGGCATCCTGACTGGCGTAGAATCCGCCGCGCTGCTGATCCGAAAGAACCTCAGTGACCCAGGCGATGATTCCCTCGACGATGTCGCGATAGAGCGGCTTCGCGGTCACCTGATAGCCGTGAAGAAAATTTTTCAGAAGCTCGGAATTGTCGTAAGACATCTTTTCGAAGTGCGGAACGCACCAGCGCGCGTCCACGGAGTAGCGATGAAACCCGCCGCCAATCTGATCGTAGACGCCGCCGCGCGCCATCGCTTCGAGCGTGTGCTCGGCGACATGCAACAATTCGTCGTCGCGCGTGGCCTGGTAACGCTCGAGCAGCAGATCAACGGTGCTCGCTTGCGGAAATTTCGGAGCGTGGCCGAAACCGCCATGCTGCTGGTCGAATTGGCGGATCGCCGATTGGACGACTGCAGTGACACTTCGAGCGTCGAAAGTGCCGCGGGCGCCGTGAAAAACTTCGGCCTTGGCGACGGCTTGTTCGAGCGCCTGCGCGGACGTCTCCACTTCCGCGCGGCGCGTTTTGAAAGCTTCGGAAATCGCGACCAGGATGCGCTTGAATCCGGGGCGGCCGTGGGCGTCGTCGGGCGGGAAGTAGGTGCCGCCGAAAAACGGTTTGCCGTCCGGCGTGAGGAAGGCCGTGAGCGGCCAACCGCCCTGGCCGGAAATCGCACTGACGGCGGACTGGTAGCGCGCGTCCACGTCGGGCCGCTCGTCGCGGTCCACTTTCACGGGAATGTAGAGATCGTTGATCAGGCTCGCGATTTCGGGATTTTCGTAGCTTTCGCGGTCGATGACGTGGCACCAGTGGCACCAGACGGCGCCAATGTCGAGCAGCACGGGCTTTCCTTCGGCGTGCGCTTTTTGAAAGGCTTCGTCGCCCCACTCGTGCCAGTCGATGGGCTGATGGGCGGCGGAGCGGAGATAGGGGCTCGCGGAATCCTTCAGGCGATTTTCGGCAGAGTGAGTCACAGCCTGACCCTCGCGCAAGTGTAGCGATTAGAAATGGGCCGAGGCGTTTGTTTCCAGCGAGATAGCGCGGCTCCGGTTTCCACTTGTGTAGCGATTAGATTCCGCACGGTCGAAGCTTGAAAAGGGAGACCGTACGAGCGATGGGAAAGGTCCCTCGGCTCCCGTTGGTCGCTCGGGACGCCGATCCTTGTCGGATCGGCGGTTTCCACTTGTGTAGCGATTAGAGTCGCTCGATGCCCGCTGGCGGAAAGCTTCGCCCGGTGCGGGGCTTGCCTTGGGCCGAGTTTGCATTCGAGCTGCATAACCACACTTCCACGCTATCACACGACGCAAGCCGGTACACGTGTAGCGATTACTGCAGTCCGCTGAGCCGACTCGACTTGCAGGCGCAAAGAATCGCAGTGGGGATGCGATTTTGGCTGGGGACGGTCGGGGCACCATTTGGGAGGGCAGCGTGCGCCGGCGCGGCGGTCGGACGCAGAGCTTACGTGGTTCTTTTGAGAAAGCTAAGGGCAAACAGGAGGGCCGAGAAGATGATGATGGTCGGCCCCACAGTGGAAAGCCTAAGCACAAGCGCGTTGAGCACGAACCCGGCGAGGACCGAGACGAGGCTAATCGCCGAGGAAACGAGAAGGAAGTGTGAGAGCTTTTCCGTCAAGTGCCGAGCGGTCGCAGCAGGCAAGATGATCAACGCGCTGGCCAGGAGCGTGCCCATAAACCGAAGGCCCACCAAGACCGTCAGGCTGAAAACCAAGAAATAGATGAGATTCACGCGAGCTACGTTGACGCCGGTGGCTTCCGCCAAGTCCGGGGAAAAGACGCTGAGCGCGAGGCGGTCCTTTAGGAGAATGACGGAAAGAACCACCAGCAGCGTGGCGACCAGGCCGAGAAAGAATCCGAGGAGCGATATGCTTCGCAACTCGCCGAAAAGAGCCTCTATGAGATCCTCTCGCGGAGTCACTGCCGCGCCAATTGCCAGGGCTGAGGCAAAGACCACGCCGATCGAGGCATCGGCAGCCAAGCCGGTTTTCTTCTGGAGTTGCCAGACCAGAAGCGTGCCGAGAAACAGTGTGGCAGCGCCGCCGATCAACGGGTTGAACTTCAGTAGATACGCGATTCCTAGTCCGGGAAGAGCCAAGTGAGAAATCACATCGCTGGCCAGAACCATTCGCTTCATCAAAGCAAAACAACCGACGAGACCGGCCGCCAGCGCAAAGAGCAGCGCTAGCAGTACGAGAAGGGCTTGGCCTCCTGCCATGTCACAAGCCTCCCATGGAATTCCTGGCTCTTCTACGAGCCCTTCTGCCGGTCTTCCACGTGGCGGTAATACTTGGGCGGCGCCGAGTAGAGATCTTCCAGCATCGCGGGCGTGAGAATTTCTTTTGGAGGACCCATGCAAGGTTTCCCCTTGCTGAGACACAAGACCATGTCGGCGTAGCGATAGACGACGCTGACGTCGTGGGACACAAGAATGACCGTCATGCCTCGACTCCTTTGCAGCGAGTGGAGCAATTCGTAGACGCGTTCTTCGGTCAGCTCGTCGAGGCTTGCGGTCGGCTCGTCGAAGAGGAGCACGTTCGGCTGCCCCAGCAATGCGAAGGCAATCAGCGCCTTTTGAAACTGGCCTCCGGACAAATGTCCGATGCTTGTGCTCAAAAGGTCTTGTGTCAGACCGATTTCGGCGCAAATTTGATCGATCTCGCGGCTCGGCAACTTCAAAAACGAGGCTTTGGCCGCCAACATATCCCGCAAGCTGAGAGGAAGCTGCCGGTCCGCGGCGATCTTCTGCGGAACGTACCCGAGCCGAGCATCACGGCTCCACTGAATTTCTCCCTCGTAAGGGATGAGTTTCAACAACGCCTTCAGCAGTACGGTTTTTCCTGAGCCGTTCGGCCCGATAACCGCGAGGCAATTCCCAGCAGGCACATCGAAGCTCAGGTTCTGGATGATAACGTGGCGCCCAAAGGCGATCGTCAGGTTTCTCACCGAGAGTACAGGGTGCGCCATGGAACTGTGTGCTCCTCGGGCCGAGCTGACAGCGAAGCGCGCTCGTCACGGTGCCACGTTGCCTACGTCTTGCATTGCCGACGGTAACAAATTGCGCTTTTCGAGGCTAGAGGGGAGGGGCGGCAGAATGAAAGGTGAAGGAAACGGATTTGGATTCGCGGGGTGCGAGGGTAACGGTCTGGTCGAGTGTTTTGTATTGCTCGTGCCAGGCTTCGATGGTGTAGGTGCCCGGCGGAAGATTCTTCAGCTCGAATTCTCCGGACTTCGAAGTGACGGCGAAGTAGGGATGATCGAAAACGAAGACGAACGCGCGCATCCAGGGATGGACGCTGCACACGACCGGGATGGCGAGTTCGGGGCGCGCGAGGGATGCCTTGAGCGGGGCGGATCCGGGGGGCTGCGACGTGTTCCACTGGCGATTGTGGAGAGGCATGGGATGGACGTTGTGCATGGTGGGATCATCGTTGCGGATTTCGAAGGGTTGGTTCGTCATCAGCGCTACGACGTGCGGCGCATACATGCAGTTCTTCTGGTCGAGGATCACCGGGGTGGCATGCGCGTCGAAGCGATAGTTGCCCAGGCCGTTCTTCACGTAAATGACGACGTTGGCGAGGGCGCCGTTTTCACCGGTGACAACCACGGGCGGAAGAACGGGCGAGGGATTCGCCTGCACGCAGGCGGGTGCGGCGCTCATGTCGATGGGGCGGAGCGCAGGCGGCGCGCCATCGAGCGTGACCGTGCCCGTGATCGAGGCGGCTGTGGCGGAGTCGACGGCGGCAGCTGGGACGGAAGATTGGGCGCCTTGCTGTTTGCCGCAGGCGGCCATGCAGACACTCATTAGCACTGCGAATGCAAGGTGTAAGTGCCGCGCCGTCATCTTGGCAAACGCACGTCGTAGTTCGGGATCGACACAGCAGCTGTGACGACGCAGAGCCACAGCAGCAGCTCGATCAGGCCTGCGAGTCTGGCGATCGTCGGCGTGTTTGTCGTCTCGCTCCACGCGCGCGTCTTTCGCTGGACTACGATATGCAGAATCAGCGCCAGCGGAATCAGGATGCCGAGCTTGAGTTGGAATGCGGGATTAGGGACATAGTTTGTGGCCGAGCACGCGAACAGCATGAATCCCCCGCAGACGGCGACGGCAAATCCGATCCAGTTCCAGGCAAACAGCGCGTCCGACAGTTGCGCGGCGGATTGGCGTTTCCGGCCCACGCCCAGGAGGCGCAAATCAACAGCCAGATTCGTTCCCAGCCACAACGACAGGCCGGAAAAGTGGGTCCACTGCACATAAGGATAGGCCCAATCGGAGCCGCTGATCGACACGGCCCAGTGCGTGCCCTGGAGCCATTTGGCGAAAGCCATCACGAGATCGTTCACGCTTGCCGACCTTTTACGTTTATGTGGCAGTGCTCTGGTGAGCTCGACACCAGACAGCTACCCGACACCTGAAATAGCCGGAACTTCCACAGCGATCAGGATTGCGCCGATCCACAAAGCCAGCGAAACGAAGGCCATCAGTCTGGCACTGATGGGCATCGACGGTGCGCGATCCCATTTAGGCACGCTGCGTTGCACGACAATGCCTGCCGCGAGCGCCAGCAAGACCACGAGCATCTTCACGCAAAAGATCCAGGCGCCGGAAAAATCCGTGGCGTCGCCCGCGAACATGATGAAACCGGACAGAAACGCCGAGGCGAACCCCGTCCACATCCACGGGAAAAGCTGCTCGGCCACTGAGGTGGCCGTTTGACGGCGCGCGGCAACACCTAGAACGCGCAAGTCCACGATTGCAATACTCCCGACCAGCAGGAAAAAGCCGGCGTAATGAGCTACCTCGAGAATGGCCGAGAGCACGACCGAGCTATTGATCGCGACGATCCACGAGTTGTGCTCGAGCCACTCGCCCAGATGCAGAAGCATGTGAAGAAATCTCTGGGCCGGGATAGTACATCTCCTTGCGCGGAAGTCAATGACGTTTCGCGTGCCGGGGGAACGCTACTGGATGGGATTGCTGTAGCCGGCGTCGCGGGGATCGATCGGCTTGCGTCCGGCGAAGCCCTCGTCCTGGCGGTGGTAGAAGCGAATGCGGTCCTCGCCGAGCCGCCAGCAAAGATAAACCTCTTCGCCTTGGATGCGCGAAGGAAAATCGAGCAAGCCGACCTCGAGATCCTTGACGATGCAGCCGGTCGAATGGATCTCTTCGAGGGCCGCCCGGATGGCTGCTTCGAGGCGATTGCGCTCGAGGCGGGTCCGCGCAGCGTTTTCGTAGGAGACGAGAAGGCCCCCGGAGCGCTGAATGCGTTCGGCGAGCGTGTCGAGCTGTTCGTCCAATTCAGCGAATTTGCGGCGCGACTCGATCGCGTCGATCAGAATCGGCTCGACCTGCGCGCGCAGGCGTTCCGCCTCCTGCAGCGAGAAAAATTTGGATTCCTCTTGCGGCATTTCAACTGACTCCCAAGCAGCGCCGGCCGGTTCACACAAGGCGGACCGGCCCTTGCCAGACCGCCCGCTACGGTGCGCGGGATCTAGAAAACCACGCCCGTCCGACAATTCGATTTTAGCCGAGGGTGCCGCCGTTGGGGCGCCCGGCTGCAGCCAGCCCCCCCACGTCAGCCGCCGATCGAAACCATCGTGCGCGATGGCGGCACAAAGTCCGGCTCGTTGATGCGATGCCCTTTCTCCTTTCCCTCGACGATAGAAAGAACCTCGTCGCCGATTTCCCGGTCGGTCGCGCCGCCGCGCAGGAACGGCTTCAGATCGTGGTCCTCCTTGCTGAAAAGACAGGTGCGGAGCTTCCCATCGGCGGTGAGCCGGATGCGCGAGCAGAATCCACAGAAGGGCTGCGAGACGGGAGAGATCAGTCCGATTTCGCCACGGCCGTCGGCGAAGCGGTATTTGCGGGCGGTTTCGCTGCGTTCGTGCGCGACGGGCACGAGGGGCCAGCGTGCCGAAATCCGCGCATAGACTTCCGCACCGGTGACGACCATGTCGCGTGTCCAGGTGCGGTCGGCGTCGAGGGGCATGAATTCGATGAAGCGCATGATGAGATCGCGGTCGCGCGCGAAGGCGGCGAAGGCCTCGACCTCATCGTCGTTGAGGCCGCGGACAAGCACGGCGTTGACCTTCACCGGGCGCAGCGGCGAAGCCTGGGCCGCGTCGATGCCGGCGATGACTTGATCGAAGGTGCGAGTGCGGGTGATGCGCTCGAACTTCCTGCGGTCGAGCGAATCCAGGCTGATATTGATGCGGTTCATGCCGGCGGCGACGAGGCGATCGCAGTGCTCCGCGAGGAGATAGGAGTTGGTGGTCATCGAGACATCCTGGACGCCGAGCGCCTTCAGATGGGCGATGAAATCCTCGACGCCGGGGCGAACGAGCGGTTCGCCGCCGGTGACTCGCACCTTACGGATGCCCATGCCGACTAGAATCCGCACGAGCCGCTCGTATTCCTCCCACTCGAGCATCTCGCGGGAGGGCATGTGGTTTTCCGGGTTGGCCGAGCGGCAATAGACGCAGCGGAAATTGCAGCGGTCGGTGACCGAAACGCGCAGGTCGGTGATCTGGCGGCCGAATTTGTCAGCGAGCAGCATGCGCTTCGTTTGACTCCGAAAACGAAAACGCCCAAATCCATGCTTGGACTTGGGCGACGCATCCGGCGCGCTTCCGCATACCGGACATTCTCCTTTCCAAGCATGGGAGGAGCGGGCGTTTCCACCCGAACCCTCAGCCCACATGGCCTCGCGCCATATCGCGCAAGTTCATGCGGGCATCGCCTCGGGTCCGTGGGATTTCTCTCCTTTAGGACCCGGAGGTCGGAGACTTCGCGGCCATTGTACGCCTCGGGACGCGGTTGTGGCAAATGACAAAAGTCACAGCGGCGCCGGACGCGGAAGCAGCACCAGGAAAAACGCGGGGTATTAGGCGCGGAAACGGCTGATGTTGCGGATCTCCTTGCGGTAATCGGACGCAAAAACTTCCACGGTGCGGCACATCTCGTAGAGCCGCGAGCGGATGCGCTTGCCGACGCGGTCCGTGAGGGAATCCTCGATGGCGGGGACGCGCTGACCGGCCACGCGCGGCGGCGCGGAAGGAGAGGCAGGATTCGCTTCGGCATCCAGGAAATTGGTGGTCAGGAGGGTGACGCGCCTTTCGTTGTAGCGCGTGTTCAAGATGTGGCCGACAGTTTCGAGCGCCCAGAGGGACGGCTTGCTCGAGCCGACATCGTCGAGCACTAGGATTTCGGCCTTGAGCACTGGGTCGAGCACACCCATCTCGGTGGACTGGCTTTCGGCGTTGTAGCTGCCCTGGATTTCCTTAAGCAATTCGCGGTAATCGTAAAAAAGCCCGGCGTGGCCGCGCAGGACGATCTTCTTGAGCGCCGCCACGGCGAGGTGCGTCTTGCCCACGCCGCAAGGACCCATCAGCAGCAGGCCGTGCTCGCTGCCGACGGGGAATTCCTCGGCGAAGCGCTCGACCAGCAGCTTGGCCTGGGCGAGGCTGCGATTCCAGGTCTGAAGCTGGTCGCGAGAAGCGTTTTCGATTTCGTTGTCCGTCTCGAAATTGTCGAAATCGCAATGACGATAGCGTTCCGGTACGCGGGCCTTCGCAAGCAGCTTGTCGGTACGATCGCCCGCCGTGCAATCGCACGGCACAGCCCAAACTAACTTGGGTTCGCCCGATGCGCCGGTGCCGGGCCGGTCTGTAGAAAGAGCTTGCGCGCCTGCGGTGGTGCGCTCGACAACCTTCCAGCCGCTGCCCTGGCAGATGGGACAGTCCGTTTGCGCCATGTTGGAAGCATAAGCGCGGCGCCGGGCGAGCGCAAGCGGACTCGGTCTGTGCAAATCCTTGCGGCTTGTGAAAACTGGCGCTGCTTCCGCCACCCCGTTGCGAGACGCGGGGACGCGGTATATACTCGCCATAATTTCGACGCGGAGGGCATCATGCCCAAGTTCCTGATTGAAAGAGAAGTCCCCGGCGCCGGCTCGTTGCATCCGCAGCAACTCCGGGCGATGTCGCAGAAATCCTGTTCCGTTCTGCGCAATATGGGCCCTTTGGTGCAGTGGGTCGAGAGCTACGTTACCGGCGACAAAATCTACTGCGTTTACATAGCCCCAGACGAAGAAAGTGTGCGCGAGCACGCACGCCTAGGCGGGTTTCCCGCCAATCGCATTTCAGAGATCAAGACCATGATCGATCCCACCACAGCGGAAACCGACTAACCCCAAGGGACCTCCACCGGCCTCGAAGGCAGCTCCCTTTCTTCAGGTGACGCGCACCCCACTGGGGGAGAACTTCCGCGCCCCGCGTTATTTCTCCACACGGATGGCATGCCGCGGGGCGGCGCGGACGATGGCGTTGCGGACGCGGCGCTCGTCTTCGGCGGTGAGATTACGCGCCACTTCGTTGCGAACGAACTTGATGAACGCTTCCATCTCCGACTGCATTTCGGCCATCTTGTCGCGCATGTTGAGGATGATTTCAATGCCGGCGAGATTGACGCCCAGTTCGCGGGTGAGATTGAGGATCACTTCGAGGCGTTCGAGATCCGCATCCGTGTAAAGGCGCGTATTGCCCTGCGAGCGCGACGGCTTCAGCAGGCCGACCCGCTCGTAAAGGCGCAACGTCTGGGGATGAAGCTGATAGAGCTCGGCGACGGAGCTGATCATGTAGCCGGCTTTCGCTTTTTTCCTGGGCCGCGCTGCCATCGGCATCTCCTTACATGACCGCGCGGGAGAAGATCTCCGCGCGCGGGTCTTCATGGTCGAGTTTGCCGAGTTCGCGCAGGAGGTTGCGCACCCGTTCGTCCTCCGGCTTGGGCACGACCACTTGAACCTCGACGATTTGGTCGCCGCGCCTACCGGGGTGGCGCGCCGAGGGCGCACCCTTCTCGCGCAGGCGGAGCCTTTTCCCGCTGTTCGTGCCGGGCGGAATGCGCACCTGAGCGCGACCGTCGATGGTCGGAACGTCGACCTTCGCGCCGAGCGAGGCTTCGGTGATGGTCACGGGCACGACGGTGTAGAGATCGTCGCCGCGGCGGTCGAAGAACGGGTGCGGCTGAACCTGCATGACGATGTAAAGATCGCCGGGAGGTCCCCCGTGCATGCCGGCGTTGCCGCGACCGGCAACGCGCACGCGCGATCCGGTCTGGGCGCCCGGCGGAATGCGCACGTCGAGCGTGTCGACGCGCCGCACGCGTCCCTCGCCGCCGCAATTCCGACAGAGCGTATGCATTCTGCCGCGGCCACCGCACCGCGAGCAGGTGATCTGAAAGCGCATCTTGCCGCTGAGCTGCGTCACCTGGCCGGAACCGCCGCAGGCGGGACAGACTTTTTCATCCCCTGGCGCTGCGCCCGCGCCGCGGCAAACCTGGCATACATCGAGCCGCGTGAAGCTCAGCTTTTTCACCGTGCCGCGCATTGCCTCGGCAAAGGTGATGTCGATCTGATATTCGAGGTCGGTGCCCGGCTCGCGCTCCTGTCCGGCCCGTGCCGCAGTGGCGCCGCGGAAGAATTGGCTGAACAGATCGCGAAAACTGGTAGCACCGCCTCCGGCAGCTCCGCCGAAATCGAATCCGCCGAAGTCGAAATGGATGTCGCCCGGTGCCGCGCCGGGGTAGCCCGCTCCCGGAGGAGGCCCGCCAGCGGGTCCCGGCACGTTGAACCCGAATTGGTCATACATCTGGCGCTTTTTTGAGTCGGAAAGAACTTCGTAGGCTTCCTGGATCTGTTTGAATTTTTCCTCAGCGGATTTGTCGCCGGGATTCAAGTCTGGGTGGTATTTGCGCGCAAGTTTGCGATAGGCCGCGCGGATATCCTTTACGGAGGCCTTTCGCGGAACTCCCAGCAGCTCGTAATAGTCCTGCTTGGTTGTCGTTGGCATGTCAGCCGTATATTGCGTGACGGCCGTATTCAGGCGGGCGCTTGCTTGAAACGAATCGAAATCCGCCGGCCTGAAGGCCGCCGCAGCAAGAACATCTCGGGCGCGTTAGAGCTTGGCCCAGCGCGCGTTCCATTCGGCGATTTCTTGCGCCTCGCGCGCAAGCTCTTCTTTCTTCTGCCGCTGGCCCTCCGAGCGCCCGCCGACGGCAGCTTCCTTTTGGCTGGCCCTTTCCATCCATCGGTCGAGCAGCGCGATCTTTTGCTCGACGCTCGCCGGATCGGACTTAAACCTCAGAAATGTTCCCGTGATCTCAACCGATCGCGGCGCAAAATCCGGGGGGACATCCCGCTGCGCATCGTAAAACAGACGCCGCCAGTCGCCGGAGGGCGATTCCGTGATCGAGACCTGGACGAGATAGAGATTGTCGCGCACCTTCTGCACTGCTTGAGGCGGGCCGACCCGCCGGATGCCGCTGGTCGTCAACGCGTTCTCCCTGGAAAGCTGTTGTAAGGCTCTCTTGTCCTAGCAGACGCCGCTTGCCGGGGGCAGCAATCGAAGCCACCTCCGGCAAGCGCCAGATAAAGGAGCGTTCAATTGGGTTTCTTCGACTCGTCCACGTCCACGAATTCAGCGTCCACCACTTCGCCCTGTCCGGAAGGAGCGGCACCACCGGCTCCGCCATCGCCCGCGCCTGGGGCTCCCGCTGCTCCGCCGGCCGCTCCAGCGGCCTGCTGGGCCTTGTAGAGCGATTCGGCGACGCGGTGCGAAGCCTTGGTCAGAGCATCCGCAGCCGCGTTCAACCTGTCGAGACCGCCTTCAGTCAGAGCGCGGCGAGATTCTTCGATGGCTTCCTCGACTGCCTTGACGTCCGCTTCCGCGAGCTTCTCGCGGTTTTCCTTGATCAGCTTCTCGGTCTGATACACGAGGCTGTCGAGCCGATTGCGAGCTTCGACTTCCGATAGGTGCGCCTTATCCTCTTCGGCGTGCGAATCGGCCTCTTTCTTCATACGCTCGGCCTCGTCCTTGCTCAGGCCGGTGGAGGCAGTGATGGTGATCTTCTGCTCCTTGTTCGTCGCGGAGTCCTTGGCCGAGACGTTGAGAATGCCGTTCGCATCGATATCGAACGTCACCTCGATTTGCGGCATGCCTCGCGGAGCTGGAGGAATCCCAATCAGATGGAATTTCCCGAGCGATCGATTGCCGGTAGCGACCGGCCGCTCCCCTTGGAGCACGTGGATTTCAACCGATGTCTGATTGTCCGCGGCGGTCGAGAAAACCTCGGACTTGCGCGTGGGGATCGTGGTATTGCGCGGGATCAGCACGGTCATCACCCCGCCGAGCGTCTCAACGCCGAGCGAAAGCGGCGTCACGTCGAGCAACAAGATGTCTTTCACTTCGCCGCCGAGCACACCACCTTGAATCGCCGCGCCGACCGCAACCACTTCATCCGGATTGACGCCCTTGTGGGGCTCCTTCCCGTTGAAGAGCTTCTTCACGATGTCCACGACGCGCGGAATTCGGGTCGAGCCGCCGACCAGAACGACTTCGTCAATTTTGTCCGGCGCCAGCCCCGCATCGCTCAGGGCCTGCTTGACGGGGCCCACGGTCCGCTGCAGCAGTTCTTCCATCAATTGTTCGAGCTTGGCGCGGGACAGTTTCAACTGCAGGTGTTTCGGTCCCGACGCATCGGCCGTCAAAAACGGAAGGTTGATCTCCGTCTCCTGCAGCTGGGAAAGTTCGATCTTGGACTTCTCGGCCGCCTCCTTGAGCCGCTGAATCGCCATGCGGTCCTTGCTTACGTCGATGCCCTGGTCGCGCTTGAATTCGGCCACCATCCAGTCGACGACGCGCTGGTCAATGTCGTCGCCGCCGAGGTGCGTGTCGCCATTGGTGGACTTTACCTCGACGACGCCTTCGCCCACTTCCAGGATGGAAATATCGAAGGTGCCTCCGCCGAGATCGTAGACGGCGATGGTCTCGTCCTTTTTCTTGTCCAGGCCGTAGGCAAGCGCGGCTGCCGTTGGCTCATTGATGATGCGCAGGACCTCGAGGCCCGCAATTTCGCCAGCCTGTTTGGTGGCTTGACGCTGACTGTCGTTGAAATATGCCGGGACCGTGATGACTGCCTTGGTCACCTTCTCACCGAGGAAATCTTCTGCAGCGGCCTTCAACTTTTGGAGAATCATGGCCGAAATTTCGGGAGGGCTGTAGGTCTTGCCGGAGATTTCGACGCGGGCGTCGTCATGGGGCCCCTTGACGGTCTTGTAGGGCACGCGCTTGGCCTCTTCCTGGACCTCGTTGTAGTGGCGGCCCATAAAGCGCTTGATGGAATAGACGGTGTTTTCGGGGTTGGTAATCGCTTGCCGCTTCGCCACCTGGCCCACCAGGCGCTCGCCGGATTTGGTGATGCCCACGACCGATGGCGTGGTCCGAGCCCCTTCCTGGTTGGGGATGACGACTGGCTCGCCTCCCTGCATCACGGCCACGACGGAGTTGGTCGTGCCCAGGTCAATGCCAATGATCTTACTCATGGGATGCGCTCCTCGCTAAACTCTGTAGGGTCAATGTACGCGTATTCCGCTGAAAACAGGGCTATAATACACATTGAGTGTTCCATTGTCAAGTTTTCTATAACCCCTGTATAACTCCTATTATGTGCAAGTTACGGGTAGCCACTTTCGATATGTTTCACTGTACGGCCATGCCTAAGGCATGCCTTCGCTTCGGCCACACAAGCCGAGCGAACCAGTAGCGGCGTAATCGCATCGGATTATGAGGATATTGTCAGTTCGATTGATTCGAAGCAACATCGGGGCGCATCCAGAGCGATTCGCGCTACAATGGGTCGCCGGTGGGAGCACAATCAGCGGTTGTGAGGAGGGGGAGTTGGATTATCGAGTCGATTCAACGCGTGAAGCCCAGGCTGGGGGAGTTACGTCGCTGACGCGTGCCGTGCGCGTCGTGGCGGTGTGTTCAATTCTCGTGCTGGGGACCGTGGCATATGGCGCGCCGGGAGCAGCGCGCGCGCGTGCGAAGGCGGCAGAGTCCGCAAGCGCTCCCGTCAAGACGTACGGGTCGAGCGCCGCTCCGATCAAGATGGAAGTTTTCAGCGACTATGAGTGCCCGTCGTGCCGGAGCCTCTACGAGCAAACGCTGCGGCCCATGATTGCCGATTACGTGTCCGCTGGAAAAGTGTACTTGGTTCATCGCGATTTCCCTCTTCCCATGCACAAGTACGGATATGAGGCCGCGCGCTGGGCGAATGCGGCGGCGCGGGTCGGACAATTCCAGAACGTGGAAGCCGCGCTCTACGATAATCAGCCGGCGTGGTCGGTCGACGGCAACATCGAAAAATTCATCGCGGCGGCCATGCCTGCGGCAGACTTCAAGCGCGTGCAGAAACTCATGGAGGGCTGCACCGGAGCGGCTACCGCATCGACGGACGGGGGGCGAATGTTGAACGTGGCGCAGACTGCCCGCGGGTGCTCCTTGGACCCTTATATTAACGAAGATCGTGCCCTCGGCACGCGGATTCCGGTGCAGGCGACACCAACGTATGTGATCACGTATAAAGGCCAGCGCCTACCGGCTGGCTCGGGGGTGGTGTCCTGGCCTATCCTGAAGCAATTCTTCGATTCACTCCTGCGCCAATAGCGTAACAAGGGCTTAGCGAGAGCAGCCCATAGGCCTGGTGAAATGAGCAAAGACGCGCGGGGTAGGTTCGGCCGATATCTTCTCATGGCAGGTAGGCTCGCGCTCGCGGTGATTTTCTTGTATGCCGCGTACGCAAAGCTGAAACCGCAGGTGGGCATGCCATGGTCGATTGCTTCGGTGAACACTTCGCTCTCGATGTTTGCGATGGGAGTGGACTCGTACCAGATGCTGCCAACCTGGGCCGTCAGCCCTTTCGCGCATCTGCTTCCTCCCGTTGAACTGATTCTGGGATTGTGGCTTTTGAGCGGATTCGGGCTGCGTTTTTCCTCGGTCCTTTCGACGCTAGCGGTCTGTGGGTTTATCATCGCCATGGTTTCAGCCTACCGACGCGGCCTGACGATCAGTTGCGGATGTTTTGGTCCCGGCGAGCAGATCGGGCCGAAAACTTTCATTCGCGACGGTTTGCTGTTTCTCCCTTTATCCCTCGCGGTGACGGTTGGCGCGTTTCTAGTCCGTCGAAAGCCGGGTGAGCCAGCTGTTCCCGCAACCGCTGCAACGGTTCAGTCCGCCGAGTAGTTCAGGGTCTCGCAGCAAGCGACAACGATCAGGACCACCGAACCCCCGTTGTGTCGGATGAGATTTCGGCCCGCATCGAAACCGGAGGCGGAGTTAACTATGTGGCGGAAGACTCAGTCGGCGGCGGGCGAGTGGGATGAGGGAACCGACGCGCTTCGATCTATGGAGCGGAGATAACGCCAGGGATTCACGGGCGTATTGTAAATGCGTACCTCGTAATGAAGATGGGGTCCGGTGGAACGGCCGCTGTTTCCTTCGTAACCGATCACGTCTCCGCATCTTACGTGCATGCCAGGCTGCACATTAAAGCCTGAAAGGTGGCCGTACCAGGTCGTGACGCCGAAGCCGTGGTCAATGACAACCAACCGTCCGTAACCCGCTCGGCGTCCGACTTCCGCGACGACGCCGTCCGCGGTGGCGCGAACTTCGTCTCCGTAATGCGACGCAATGTCCAATCCAGCGTGGAAGGCACCTTCACCGCTGAATGGGTCGAGCCGCTCGCCAAAATGCCCGGTGATCTCTCCGACCACCGGCCAGAGGGATGGAACGATGCCCAGACTGGTCAGCTGGGCGGCCGGTAACAACCTCACGCCACGGGACGACATCGCCACGGCCGCGGCATTCTTCTCGAGGTAGCTGAACGCATCGACGGACTGTTGGAACTCCTGTTCCGGCTCGACACCGCCGTCGGTCAATCCGAACGGGGTTTGGCTGAAGCGCGTAATGCCGTAAGCCATGGCCACTTCGCTTGCGAGCGATTGCAGGGAATTCAAGCGCTGGTTGGTATCTTTCACCTGAGTCTGAAGCTGGACGTACTGCTGCTTGAGGCTATCCTGCTCGCGGCGCAGCGAATTGTAGTTCGCCGCCTTCCAGAGCATGCGGGAATAGGAGCCCATGGCCACAGCGACCGTGATGCTGCCGACGACCGCAAGAATCACCAGCAGATGGAGGACGTAGAAGGGCACGCGCACGCGCTTCATGCCGCCCGAGGCGCTCGAAGCAATAAAGAATGTGTAGGACTTTGCCCTCATGGCTTTGACTTCGTGCGAACGAATTGGCGACGGTCGGTGTAGAACCGCGCGCCCCTGCCGCGGTCTGCCGCATCAATAAGAACTATCTAATCAGAAGCCTGAACCGAGAGCCCTGGTTCGAGACCGGGAGATTCTAATAATCGGCCCCGCAGGCGTCAACCCCAATCTACGTTGCGGCGTAGGCGGTCCCGACTCGCTTCTGGGCCGGAGCCACTCTATAATCCCAGGCGTTCGCCTGCCAAGCAAAACTGTATCTTAATCGAGAGGCGCCCCACAACTGTACCAAGGGACAGGATGGATACAGAAGCTCAACTGATCGAACGAATCACACGGGCGGTGCCCTCACGTACGGACCCGTTCACGAGGCCTGGGAAAGGCGGCGCTAGCTTGCGCTTGGGCATTGGGGACGACGCCGCTGTGGTTGCTCCGGATCCACGCAGAGACCTGATCTGGACCTGCGACGCCTTCCTGGAAGGCATCCATTTTCTCGGGAATACGCACCCACCAGACTCCGTCGGCTTCAAGTCTCTGGTGCGGGCCACGAGCGACATCGCCGCTATGGGCGGCGTTCCGCGGCTCTTCCTTCTAACTCTGGCGCTTCCCGCGAAGCGCACGGGGCTCTGGCTCGACCAGTTCCTAACCGGCATGGGACGCGCGGCGCGTTCACTTCGTGTGCGCCTCGCGGGTGGAGACACGACCCGGGCAGCGCTGGTTTTCATCAGCGTCGCAGTGTTGGGCGACATTGCCTCCGGCCTCGCGATACCGCGCTCGGGAGCGCGGCCGGGCGATCTGATTTATGTCAGCGGAAGGCTGGGCCGAGCGCAATTAGGACTGGAACTGATCCGCAGAGGTGGGGTCAGATGGAAGAGCGCCGACCACCAGCTTCGACGGCTCTTGCAGCCGCATCTCTACCCGAAAATACGGCTCGAATTAGGAGCATGGCTCGCCCGGCATGACGTCGCGTCGGCCATGATCGACATCTCCGATGGCTTATCGACGGACTTGGGCCACGTGTGCACCGAAAGCGGAGTGGGTGCTCGCGTCTGGGCCGAGCGCATCCCGTGCGTGGAGATCTCTGCCGCCGCTGCACGCAGGCTGGGGAGGCCCCGCCTCGCTCCGCTGCGAATGGCTTTACATGGGGGCGAGGATTACGAGCTTCTCTTTACCGTTGCGCCGAGACACGCGAAGCGGTTGCGGAGAGCACCGGGATTTGCAGAAATGACGGCCATCGGCGAGATCACGCGGGAGAAGGGAGTTTTCTTGGTGCGTGCCGACGGACAGGCCGAGGGCCTGACTCCGGGAGGCTGGGACCCGTTCCGCAAGCGATAGCCGACCAATAAGACTGCCTACTGTGTTGACGGAATCGCGGAAGTGCCCGCGTGTACTGGCGGGCGAGGTTGTTCCTGAGATTTCGATGGCGGGGCCTCCGGCTGGGAGCTATCGGTGAATCCTTGTTCGGCGGCATCGGCGGGAGGAGCCGTATCGGGTGTATCCACTTGCACTAGTTTGATCTTTGCAAGTTTCTCGAGGGGCACGACGTTGGGGAAGTTCTCGACCGGCATCCCCTGCGTAGCCTGCTGCATGAATTCGAGCCAGATAGGAAGCGCGGCGCGCGCGCCGGTTTCCTTCTTGCCTAGCGAAACGCGCATGTCGTCGTTGCCGACCCAGACGCCGGCAGTGATCTCGGGAGTGAAGCCCATGTACCAGGCGTCCGTAAAATCGTTGGTCGTCCCCGTTTTGCCGGCCGAGGGGCGGCCGAGCTCTTTGGCGCGAACACCGGTGCCGAATTGCACGACATCCTCGAGCATGGCGACCATCGTGCGCGCAACGGCGGGCGGAATTACGTCGGTGACATTCGGGCGTGCCTCTTCGAGCAAGGCTCCGTCGTAGGAGGTTACGCGCCGGATGTAATGCGGCGCGATGTGGATGCCGTCGTCGGGGAATACGGTGAATGCGGAGGTGTGCTCCCATAGGGTCAAATCGGCAGCGCCGAGGGCCAGCGACGGATAAGGCGGCAACGGACTGGTGATGCCGAACTTCCGCGCCAGATCGATCACATTCTCGATTCCGTCCTGTTGCAGCAGGCGCACTGCTGGGATATTGCGCGAATCGGCGAGGGCGCGGCGCAGTGTGATGCGCCCTTCGAATTTCTCGTCGTAATTGTGCGGCGTGTAGTCCTCGCCGCCGCTCTGAAACGTCACGGGCTCGTCCAAGACGGTGTCGAAGGGGTTTGCCCCTTGCTCGAGCGCGTCCGCGTAGACGTATACCTTGAACGAGCTGCCGGTTTGACGCATGGCCTGTACCGTGCGGTTGAATTTCGATTGCCGGAAGTCGTAACCGCCGACCATGGCCTTGATCTCGCCCGTGGCATTGTCGATGGCCAGCAACGCCGCCTGCGCGGTCGGTTGTTGCTCGAGCTGCACGGTCGCCGTGTCTCCCGTGAGTTTCTCAATCCGCACGACAGCGAGATCACCGGGCTTCAGAATTTCCGCCGCCGAGCGGTGGCCTGTCCATGAGAAATCGGAGGGCGTAAGCATGGCGCGGTGGTCGCCGATCTTGAGCCGTGCGTATGCAGGATGGACTGCCGTCACGAGTGCCGTGACGTAGTCGCCCGTCCCAATGGTTCCTTTCCAATCGTCGCTCTCGTACTTGTCGAGTTCGCCGAGATGGTCTCTCAAGATGTTGGGAAGATGGCCGCGCCAGCCGTGACGCCGGTCGTAATCGTGCAGGCCGTCCTGAACCGCGCGATCCGCCGCCTTCTGCATCGCTACGTTCAGCGTGGTGTACACGCGCAAGCCCTGTTCGTGGACGGCGGCCGTGCCGTAGCTGTGCTCAAGGTATTGGCGAATCTCTTCGACGAAATAGGGCGCCAGATCGTCACGCTGCGATTGGATGAGCAGTCCAAGCGGCTCCTTACTCCCGGCCACGGCTTGCGCTCGCGTGATCTTGTGGTCATGCGCCATGAGCGACAGCACGAGGTTTCGCCGCGCGAGCGCGCGGTCCGGATGGAGAACTGGAGAGTAGACGGGCCCGCGGATTATGGCAGCCAGCAGAGCGGCTTCGGGAAGCGTCACCTGGCTGACCGGCTTGCTGAAATAGTATTCAGCCGCAGCTTCGACGCCGTAATTTCCCGAGCCGAGATAGATTTGGTTGCAGTACATCGTGAAGATCTGTTCTTTTGTGTAATGGCGTTCGATCTGCAGAGCAAGGATCGTTTCCTGAAGCTTCCGGCGGAAACTGCGGTCGGAGCGGTTGAGGAAGAGTCCGCCGGCCAATTGCATCGTCAACGTGCTGGCACCCTCGACGACGCGATGTTGAACGACGTCGTGCCAGGCCGCCTCGAGGACACGCGGAAAATCCACGCCCCAGTGCTCCTCAAAATGCTGGTCCTCGGTGGTCAGGATGGCCTCCCGCAGGATCTTGGGAATCTGGTTGTAAGTGACGAGAACCCTGCGCTGCAGGGCGAACGTGCCGATGGACTGACCGTCGTCCGCGTAGATCTCGGTTTCGACCATTGGCCGGTAATCCTCGAGCGCATGGATCTCCGGCAGGTCGCTCGCGTAGACGAAAAGCAGCCCTACCGCCGCGCCTAGGCCAATCGAGCAGAGCACGAGGAAGGAGAAGGCCAAGCGTCCCAGCAGCGTCCCGCCCCCGATCTTCATGGTTGCGCGGTAGAACCGTTCATTCATCGTATGGCCATTCTAGCGCATTGGAACAGCGGGCACCCTTCGAAGCTTTGTCACGGAGCGTGAAAGCACGAAAGGCGAGGAGAGAAACTTGCGTTCCCAGTTCGCCTCGAAAGAAGGCAGCAGACCCCCGAAGCAAAGATTCGAGCCCGCCGGAAATAACGCTTGCGAACATGCCCGATTTCGTGCATGAATACGCCCCATTGTGATCGCTTCCACCCATCGGCGTTGCTCGGCCTCAGGCTTCACTTGAGTCTCCTCCCTTTGAGCGACCGGCGGCCGTTTTTCATTTCTATCTAGCTCAACGCAGCCTCCGCCCTCCGGAGTCGGTACGCGCGATAACGGATGGCGGACGAAGCTCTAACTGGTTCGTCGGCACTGTTTCTCGTGCGTTCGAGCCGCCTTTCTGATTCGTACGAGCACAAGAGCATTCAAGGAGAAGAAAAATGAGAGTCTTGGCTACTTGCTGGATAGCTTTCGGCCTCGTCGTGTTGCCCACGACGGCGGCCGGAGCTAGGGGTACTAATCGTGCGACAAGTACAGAAAATGCACCGGCTCCGGCGGAGCCGGCCAATGCGAGTGTGGCAGCATCGTCAAGTGCGGCGGGGGCAGCGGCAACCGCTGCATCCAAACCCGAACCCGCGAGTCCTGCTGAAGCGCGCCTGGAAGGCGAACTGAACGTGCTCCGAAACCTGATTGAAGAACAAACCAAGCAGCTACAAGCGCAGAGCGAGGAGCTGAGGCGGCAGCAAGAGAAAACGGAAGCGCTGGAGAGGAAACTGAGTGCGGTGAACACTGCGAGTGGAAACGCCGCCGGGATCGCGGCAAACGCATCTTTCAGCGCCCCAGTGGCCCCCGCCCCTACGTCGGAGGCAAAGGTTGTCCGTGCTGAACCGAGTCAGGAAGGCGTTGGAGAACCGACCTCGATTCACGTGAAAGGCATCACGCTCACGCCGGGTGGTTACATGGCGGCAGAAACCGTATGGCGGCAGCGCGCGCTCAGCGCGGACGTCAATACGCCGTTCAACGGAGTACCCCTGCCGGGCAGTTCGCAGAATCACATTTCGGAATTCAATGCCAGCGGCCGCCAGTCCCGCATCACGATGTTGGCCGAAGGGAAGCTCAGCAGCGTGAAGATCGGCGGTTTCTACGAGGGTGATTTCCTCTCCGCTGGAGTCACGTCGAACAGCAACGAGAGCAACAGCTACACGTTCCGCCAGCGGCAGTTCTGGGCGCAGGCGGCATTCGACAGCGGCTGGACGTTTACGGGCGGGCAGATGTGGAGCCTGGTGACCGAGACCAAGAAGGGCGCGGAGAATCGCACGGAAGCGGCGCCGCTGACAATCGACGCGCAGTACACCGTCGGCTTCAGCTGGGCGCGGCAATACGGCTTCCGCGTGGCGAAGAGCTTCAACAACAAAGTATGGCTGGCGATGTCAGTGGAAAACCCCCAGACCACGCTTGCCGCCCACGGGCAGTCCGGTAATTTCCTGCTGGGCGCCAGCGGCAACGGCGGCGGACTTTACAACTCGACGGCGAACTACTCCTTCAACGCGGCCCCGGATTTCATCTTCAAGGCTGCGTTTGAGCCTGGCTTCGGACACTATGAAATCTTCGGCATCCTGAGCACCTTCCGAGACCGGGTATTTCCCACGATCGGGAATCCGTTCAACGATAAGCAAGTGGGCGGCGGTATCGGCGTGAACGCGCGCATCGCAGTACTCGACAAGCACGTGGACCTGGGGATTCACTTCCTGGCGGGAAACGGCGTGGGGCGTTACGGAACGGCGGGCCTGCCGGATGCGACGGTGCGTCCGGACGGTACGCTGGCGCTGATCCGCAGCTACCAGTCGCTGGGGACGATCGAATTCCACTATCCGAAGTTCGATGTGTATCTGAACGCGGGAGGCGAATTCGCGGGGCGCAGAGCATTCGCAAGCGGGCCGACCACCGCGGTAGGCTACGGCTCGCCGCTGTTCAATAACTCCGGTTGCTGGACCGAGCCGACTCCAGGGACGAACGGCTTCACACCGGGTTCGCTCTCGGGCTGCACGGGGGATACGCGGAACGTGATCGAAGGGACGGCGGGGTTCTGGTATCGCTTCTACAAGGGACCGAAGGGCACCGTACAGTGGGGGCCGCAGTACTCTTACATCGCTCGCAGCACGTGGTCGGGCGTGGGATCGGTGGCGCATCCGAGCGGGCAGCCGTCGGGCACCGAGAACATGTTCTTCACTTCGTTCCGCTACGTTTTGCCGTAGCAGCCTCGGCAAGGGGAGGCGGGTCGGCCGCCTCCCCGCCGCCTACTTGATGCCGAGTAGCTTGCAGGCATTCTTGTAGTAGAGATTTTCGCGGTCTTCCTTCGAAACATTGAGCGAGTCGATGACGCGGATGGTTTCGCGGATATACATCGGCCCGCCTTCGGGATCGAAGGGAGAGTCGGAAGCGAAGAGCACGTGGCCGACACCGTAGAAATTCAGAGCACACTCCAGGGCCGCTTTCGAACCGAACGTCGCGGTATCGGCATAGAACATCTTGAAATAGTCGAGCGGGCGGTGCTTGAGTTCCTTGAGCAGCGCGCGGTAGTCGGTGTGCGACGTGCGCGAGCCGAGCTGATCCCAGCCGGCGCCTACGCGTCCTTCGAAGAAGGGAATCATTCCGCCGGCATGATGGATGATGATTTTGAGATTGGGCATCTCGTCGAGCATTTTCGAGAAGACGATGCGCGCCTGCGCAGCGCTCGACTCATAGGGCCAGCCAAACGTCCACCAGATCTCGTAGAGCGAGCGTTGTTCACCGAGATAGTCCGGGAAATCCACAGTGCGTGCGGGATGAATCCAGATAGGTTTACCCAGCTTCTCCATTTCCCGAAACACAGGGCGGAATTCAGGCGCGTCGAGAGGCTTGCCGCCGACGTTCGTATAGATTTGGATTCCACAGGCGCCGAGTTGTTTGACGGCGCGGCGGGCCTCCTCGACGGCTCCTTCCGGATCGCGCATGGGGACCGAGGCGATGAAACTGGGAAAGCGCTCGGGATACCTTTGGCACAACTCGGCCATGCCGTCGCTTCCGATGCGCGCAAGCTCGCGCCAGTTCTCGCGGGTGCCTGCTGCATCGGGCGGCGGAGAAGCCAGCGAGAGAACTTGCTGATACTCATCGAACATATCCATTACGGCGAAGCGCTTGTCGAGATTGGTCATCATGGGAACGGCTTCGCTGCGGCGATGCATGTCCTTCATCTGTCGGGTGGTCTTCAGAAGAGCTTCGTGAAAGGCCTTTGGCCAGATGTGCGTGAAGATGTCGATTTTTCTCATATCTATTTCCACTCCTCCGATACGTCATTTCGTCCGATGTAGGTGCCGTTCCATTCGTTGTGACGCCCAGCCGCGAGTTCGACGCAGCGCTGCGCGCACCGCTCCAGAATCGCTTCGCCGCCGGGCCGTCCGAGCATCGACCGCAACATGGTGACCATTCCCGGCATCCAGCGCTGTGCGTCCGGCGAATTGATGGTTTGCTCGGCCATTTGTGTGACGGTGGTGCCAGGATCGACTGCGAAGGCCGTGATTCCGTAGTCCCTTACTTCGGCAGCGAGAAGCTCGGTGAGCCTCGCTTGGGCCGTTTTCCCCATGCAATAGGCGGATAAGTTCGGCGTCACCATCTTGGTCCTGGGCGAGGCAATCGTGATGATGCAGCCGGCGCGGCGTTCTTTCATTTCCGGCAGCACCGCGCTGATGAATAGAAACGGCGCGCGCAAATGGACCGCCTGTGCGGCCCACCATTCCTCCGGATCCACGACGCCGATGGGGCCGAATGGGCCCGGCACTCCGGCATTGTTGATCATGACGGTGATCGGGCCAAGGCGCCGTTGCGTTTCCGTCACCACCCGGGCGACGTCGGCGCGATTGGTAGCGTCACCGGCGACGGCCAGGGCTCGTCCACCGCGAGATTCGATGTGCGCTACGGTTTCGTCGAGTTGAGATTTCGTGCGCGAAGTGACGGTCACGCTAGCGCCTTCGGCGGCGAATCGCGTAGCGATCGCTCGGCCGAAACCTCCTCCTCCGCCGGTGATGATCGCGACTTGTCCTGCGAGCTCTTTTGTCATTCTGGGTGCGCTCTCCTACAGACGAAACCCTTTCGCCGTGGGTTTCCGAACACCTGTTAGACGACTTCGTTCGTCTAGTTAAGCGATCTCGCCCGAGGCGAACGCACGCCCCGCCCTCTCGGCCGGCGGCCTCATGAACAGCAGCAGGACAGCAGCAGCGAAAGACAGCCCGGAGATAACATAGAAAGCTGGCGTGTAACTGCCATAATGATCGAAGGTGTACCCCGCAGCAATCGGCCCAGCCGCTCCAGCCGTAGTTCCCACGGCCATGAGAACTCCCACGACCGGGGCGTACGCCCGCGTGCCAAAATAGTTTGCCGGCAGCGCCATGGTAGCCGAAAACGCGGCGCCGAATCCGCTGCCGAGGCACACTGCGTATGCGTACAGGCCGACCGGCCCGCTGGCCTTGATTGCAAGCAGCATGCCGACGCCGAAAACCAGTGAGGCGGCCGCCATGATTTGCCGCGGCTCGATGCGGTCGGCTACGGCGGCGAACAGGAGCGTGCCGCCCAGCGAGGAGCCCACCATAATCGAAATCGAAAACGCCGCGGCTGCGGCCGTGTGCCCCAAATCACGCAAGTGCACCACGCCGTGAGCGATAAACAATGGATACCCCGCGCTGAATCCAATCGTGGCAAGAAGTAGCATCCACATCGCCGGCGTTCGGAACGCCTCGCCGAACGTCCATTCCGCCGCGGTCTTATAGACTCCCCGCGCCGTTTCTGAATGTGCGCCGGCGGAGGCGTCGAGATCATCGGCCGCACGGCCGTCGGGCAACTGGCCGAGATCAGCAGGCCGCTCCTTCACGAACAATAGAACCAGCATGGCTGCGACTGCGCTCAGTGAGGCCATCAGCCACCAGCCCACGCGCCAGTTTCCGTGAACGCGCGCAATTGCGAAGTCCAACGTAGGCACGGCCACGAAGCCGCCGAAGGCGATCGACGTGTGAATCAGCGTGATGGCGCGACCCCGGGCTTTCATAAACCATCGGCTGATGCCGGTCTGCGCCGGGAGCACTCCAGCGGACAACGCACCCACGGCTATGATGACCCCGTACACCACGTCCGCCTGCCAGCCCGTCCGGACGACGAACGCCATCATCAGCGCCCCCGCCGTCACCGTCAGGCACCCGAGCGCCATCGTAAACCGCACGCCCCTCTTGCTGATGCAGATGGCGATGAGTGGCGCCGGCAGGCCCGCCATCCATTGGAACAGCCCGAACGCTAGGCCCAGCTGGCTGCGGTCGAGATGCAGGTCCGCAGCCATGTATGTGTTCACCACGCTTGCGCCATACATCGGAAACGCAAAATTGGCGAACAGGATCAGCCAGAGTATGCCGAGCAATTTCCAGCCGTAGAACTTCGTCTGGCGCGTCATCTGGCTCTCCGTTGCTGAATTGAGTCCCCGCCGCCTGCGCGTAAGGCTTACCGCAATTCTTCTGCGTCCACCCAGTTACCGTGTACCTGGTTGCGCAGGCGCAATGGCATCTTGATCGTTGCGAGCGGGCCTTTTTCGGGGTTAGCTGCTTCAAGAATCACCACGTCGGAGAGCATCGAATCGTGCAGGTCCACGACGAGGGCCAGATAACCCTCGTGCCCCGGCTTCTTCGAGGGAATGTGAACTTCTTCCTGAACCGTCGCAGGCTGCTTCGGGTGCCACGACTTGATCTTCCCGCTTTTCACTTCGAGGCGGCTGACCGTGTTGAATCCCGCGCCGACAGGTCCTGCCGTCTGCGGCGGGCCAAGCTCGGGATCGAATCGCTCGTAGTAGCCCACGGAGTAATCGACCATGTGGTCCTTCATGGCCACGCGCGGAAAATCGCCCGCGGGAGCAAGTACGTACTCTTCGAATTTCTCGCCCGGCTTGGACATGTCGAAGGTCCATCGCACGACGTTGCCGCCCGCCAGTTCCTTCGGTGTCGGATGGATGTGCGATGCTTCCTGGATGAACGGGAACGGAGCATACTTGCTGACGCCGAAATCCAGGTGCACGAATTTGCCTTCGGTGTATGCGTTCATGAAGTGAAACGCGGAACACGCGGGCCTGCGGAACCAGCGCATGTCTTTGACGCTGCCGTCGCGCGGCATGATCCCGATGTAGGTGTCCTTGTTCGGCTCGCAAATCCAGTGAACGCCGCCCGCCTTGATACGATCGAGATCAGCCGTCGTCGGGAAAACCGGGAAGATGGCGTGCTCCTTGGATACGGCGAAGTCGTGCATCAGCGAAACATACGGAACCTGGAACCACTCCTCTTTCACGAGCTCCCCGTCTTTGTTTGCGACGCAATAGGAGACGTCGCGAGTCGCCAGGCCGCTCGCTTCGTAGCCGAAGAAATAGAGCTGAGCTGTTTCCGGGTCGAGGCGCGTGTGCGCCGTCATGGTCTGGCTCTTCAGTTTTCCGCGGTAATTCCAGACGCCCAGCGTCTCGAGCGTCTCGGGGTGCAGCTCGACCGCGAGGCCGTCCTCTTTGAGCGCAAGCAGGCGGCCGCCATGGAAGACCGGCGTCGTGTTGTTGACGCAGCGATTGATGCCGCGGACGCTCGGATCGTCCGTGTAGGGATTCCGATAGAGCCCGAAGAGTCCGCGGCGCGCTTCGCGGTCGGCCTTCAGGCGGTCGGTCATCACGTAGCGCATTTTGAAATCTACGTGGCCGTCCTCGAACTTGAACGAACTGACCATGCCATCGCCACTGAGGTAGGTATCGTGGCCGAGCATCGGCGGATATTGCGGGTCCGGCACAGAGCGGTACCACGCGCCGTGGATTTCTTTCGGCACGCTTCCCTCGACGACCAGATCGTAGATGTCGCATTCCACGCGCATCGGCGCGTTCATTCCGGCGTAATCAAAAGTTTCGGGAAAGTTCGTTGTCATGCGGGCTTCGCCTTTCGTTGATGCGCGACCGCAAAAGGGCGCGTCGCGCGAATCGGGATGATCGCAAACTCACTCTAGCCGGCGGCCTGTCACTGGGTGCGGATAATGAAAGGGCAGCACGTCCGTATCCGGCCAAAGCACGGGCTTTGGATCTTCGAGTTCATCCGGACCGACCGGATCTTTCGGATAGGTTTCGGAAAAGAACGCGACGTACTGCGGCCGCGTGTGCGCCCAGCCCGTTTCGTAGTCCGCGTGCCATACGGGACGATAATTCAGAATTTGAATCTTCCAGACGCCGTTTTCGCGCACGTAGGAATTCTCGTACAGCCCGCCTTCCCACCACTGGCGCGTGCGTCCCCCGGCGCTTTCGTGAAGCCCCGCCTGCATCGTGCAGCGAAAGCGTGCCTTCGCGGTTTTGCGATCGGGCGCCACGTCGATCACGTCCTGCAGCTGCGGGTGATCGAGGAGGAATCCGTAAATCGGGCCATTCTTTCCGTTGGTGAAATTCCTTCGGAAGCGGTCGATATAAAGACGGCGCGCGCCGGCTTTGCCGCGAAAAATTCCGCCCATGAAGTGCACTTCGCCGTTGTCGGCGAAGAGGTCCACGGTTTCGTCGTAGAGGCATTTGTCGATGTAATACCCGTAGGCGTGCTGAAGTCGCCGGATGGCGTGCACATCCTGGAGAATGCCGACCTGATTCGATAATTCCTCGATTCTTTTCTCCAACTCGTCGACCGAATATTTAGGCATCTCAAAGCTCCCGTGCTTACATGGCCGTTCGGCTTAACCCAAACTTGCAGTAAGGTCGTACCACTTCGCCGCGCAGCGCGTCAACGAGTTCGCTGCGGCTCGCGCGGCACGAGCGACGATCCCGGAGCGGGCGGCGGCTCGAGAAGTAGCTGGTCGAAATCATCCTGCGGAATTAGGAAGCGCCCCGAAAGTCCAAAGTAGCGCCCGGAAGCGAGTTGCACGCACATTTCCGCGCACCGGGCCAGGCCCGGCGCCGGATCGGTGGTCGCCTTCAAATGCTTCAGATATTCAACCATCTGCGGCACCCAGCGCTGCGCATCGGGCGATGTGATCGTATGCTCGGTCATGTCGGTGTACACCGTGCCCGGCTCGATCGCAAAAACGCTCACGCCGTGCTCTTTGGCTTCGGCTGCCGCGTGCTCGGACAACCGAATCTGACTCGACTTCGCCACCGCGTACGCCGTCAGCTTCGGCGCGAACCATTGCCCGCCGAGCGCCGCGACGTTGATCACGCAGCCCTTTCGGCGCGCCACCATCCCCGGCATCACGGCGTGCATGAAGAGCAGCGTGCCGCGAACCACCACCGCCTGCGCGCCCCACCATTCGTCGGGATCCGAGGTCCAGACAGGCCCGAATGGTCCGGTTACCCCCGCGTTATTCACCAGCGCCGTCGTCGGCCCGAACCTTTTTTCCGCGGTCGCGACGACTCGCGCCACGTCTTGCCGGTTTGCCACATCTCCCACAATCGCGAACCCTGTTCCGCCCGCCGATTCGATTTCTGCAACCGTGGAATCGAGCTGGTCCTTCGATCGCGCGGTCACGGTCACCGCCGCGCCCGCCGCCGCAAGACCGAGCGCGATTGCTTTGCCGAAGCCCCGGCCGCCACCGGTCACAATGGCGCGTTCTCCGGCGAGCATTCCTGGCGTCGATGGGCTCACTTGATTGGTTTTCCCGTCACGGGGTGAGCGTAGTGAAAAGGGACGATATCGGTTTCCGGCCAAAAACTCGCGCGTCTCGAATTGAGTTCGTCCGGCCCGAGAGGATCTTCCGGGTACGTCTTCGAAAACGCCGGGACCGTGTATCCGGCCTTCGCGCGTCCCCAGCCTTTGTCGTAAGGCGCATAGAAGAGAACGTTGTAATTCAAGACGCCGATCTTCCAGACGCCGTCTTCCTTGAGGTACGTGTTTTCATACACGCCGCCCTCCCAGAAAGGCTCCTCGATTTGCGGCACGCTCTCATGGCTTCCGCCCTGCATGAAGCAGCGAAAGCGCCCCAGGGCGCTCAGACGGTCCGGCGCAACGTCGATCACATCCTGCATCGTCAGATGTTCGAGCAGCAATCCGCGCGTCGGACCGTTCCTCCCGCCCGCGAATTTTCGGCCCAGCCTGCCGCAGTAGAGCCGGCGAATGCCTGCCTTTCCCTTGAAGACTCCGCCGAGGAAATAGGTCTCGCTGCGATCCGAGAAAAGGTCGACGGCTTCTTCGTACAAGCACTTGTCGATGAAATACCCGTAGGCATGCTGCAGTTTCCGAATGGCGAGGGTATCTTCCGCGATTCCGAGTCGGTGAGAAAGCTGCTCGACGCGCTTCTCGAGCGCCTGGATGCGTTCGTCCGCGGTCATCGCGACTCCTTGCACTCAGTCTCTTTCGGATCGCGCGCCGACGCTCGCACGCGGCCCAACGGCTTATGCTTCACTGATGAACTTCGTCACCAGGCAGGCTTCGAGGCCTTCTACGCCTTCCTCGGAACCGTGGCCGCTTTCCTTCACCCCGCCGAAGGGCGATTCTGGGACGGAAATGGCGAACGTGTTGACGCCCACCATGCCCGCTTCAAGCTGCTCGCCCACGAGCTTGGCCCGGTGCGCCGAGTCCGTGAAGGCGAAGGCAGCGAGGCCGTAGGGCAGGCGATTGGCTTCCTTGATCACGCTGTCGAAATCCGAGAACGGATTGATCAGCGCCACCGGCCCGAAGGGCTCCTCGTTCATAATGCGCGCGGTCTTGGGCACGTCGGAAAGTACCGTGGGCGCGTAGAAATAGCCTGGGCTGCGCAGTCGCGCGCCTCCGGCCCGCACTTTCGCGCCATGCTGTTTTGCATCGGCGACGAAGCCTTCGATCGCCGCCAGTCGCCGAGCGTGAATCAGCGGTCCCATCTGATTCCTTTCGTCCAAGCCGTCGCCGACCGGGAGTGCTTTCGCGCGCGCTGCAAAACCTTCGACGAAGCGGTTGTAGATCTTCTCGTGTGAGTAGAAGCGCGTCGGCGAGACGCAAACCTGTCCGGCGTTGCGGTATTTCGCGCCCACGCACATATCGAGGACCTTTTCGACGTCCACATCATCGAACACCAGCACGGGAGCGTGCCCGCCCAGCTCCATCGTGGTTCGCTTCATGCCTTCGGCGGCCAGCTTCATCAGGTGCTTGCCCACCGGTATGGATCCAGTAAAGGAAACCTTGCGGATAATAGGCGACGCCAGCAAATGCGTGGAAATCTCCGACGGCACGCCGAATACGATGGAGAGCACTTCCTTCGGCAGTCCCGCCTCGAACAGGCACCGCGCCACGGCCAGGGCCGAAGCGGGCGTTTCCTCGGCGGGCTTGAGGATGCAGGAGCAGCCGGCGCCGAGCGCCGCGCCAATCTTGCGCGCTGGATTGCCCAGCGGAAAATTCCACGGCGCAAACGCCGCCACCGGTCCCACGGGTTCTTTGACCACCGCGAGCCGCGTTCCCGGAGTGCGCTGCGGCAGCACGCGCCCATAGGCGCGCCGCCCTTCCTCCGCGAACCACTCGAAAATGTTCGCCGATGCCGCCAGCTCGACACGCGTCTCCGCGATCCGCTTTCCCGATTCGATCGTGGCGATCCGCGCGATTTCCTCGGCGCGAGAACGCATTAGTTCCGCCGCCTTCTTCAGTATTTTGCCACGCTGATCGGGGAAGACGGCCCGCCACGTCTGAAAGCCCTTTTGCGCCGCTTCGAGCGCCCGATCGAGGTCGGCGGTCGTCGCATGCGGAAACTGTCCGATGGTCTGCTCGGTCGCCGGATTGATCACCGGCGAGGTCTTCCGGTTTTCGGCTGGAAC
>DATLWP010000291.1:0-1625 GCA_035576265.1 Candidatus Polarisedimenticolia bacterium | reverse complement strand
CAGCCGCGATTCGGCCAGGAAGTTCAGCTCGACAAGATCGCCGAAAAGCTGAAAATCGATCCAGCCGATCTGCGCCTGCGCATCGCCGAATCACCCAACGCCCTCACCGCCAATTTCTTGCAGTTGGGAACGGTGAAGCTGGCCGACTGCATTCGCAGCGTGGTGCGCACGTCCAATTGGAAGGAAAAATTCCGCAAGCTTCCGGAGGGCCGCGGCGTGGGCCTGGCCTGCTCCTGCTACCTCACCGGCGCGGGCCTACCTATCTATTGGAACACCATGCCGCAATCCGGCATCCAGCTCAAACTCGACCGCGGCGGCGGGGTCACCGTTTACTCCGGCACCAGCGAAATCGGCCAGGGTTCGGACGACGTCCTGGCAGCGCTCGTCGCCGAGGTTCTCGGCGTCACCACGTATGATATCCGCGTGTACTCGGGCGACACCGACCTCGGCCCGGTAGATCTGGGGTCGTACTCGAGCCGCGTCACGCTGATGGCCGGAAACGCGGCTGTCCAGGCGGCTGAGCGCGCGAAGGCCATGCTGGCGGAAGCGGTGGCCGATAAACTGCAGGTGCCCAAAGAGCGGCTGCGTTTCGCGGACAACGCCGTGTTCGACACGGCAGCGCCCGAGAAGCGAGTTAACTTCCAGGAGGCTGTATGCCTGGGAGAGACTCGCTTCGGCACTATCGGTACCGTGGGGTCGTATACGGCGCCGAAGTTCCCGGCGGCGCGCTACAAGGGCGGCGGCGTGGGGCCGTCTCCCACATACTCCTTCTCGGCTGCGGTGATCGAAGTCGAGGTGAACTCGATGACCGGCTGGATCACTGTCCCGAAGGTATGGATCGCGCACGACATCGGCCGTGCACTGAATCCGGTGCTGGCGCGCGGGCAGGTGGAAGGCAGCGTCTACATGGGCCTCGGAGAGGCGCTGATGGAGGAGCAGGAGTTCCGGCGGCTCCCCAAGAGACTCTCGCACGCGCTGGTGCACAAGTTCCCGTCGATCCTCGAGTACAAGAGCCCCACTTCGCTCGACATGCCCGAGGTCGTCACCGAGTTGGTCGAAGAGCCGGATCCGCGCGGCCCGTTTGGGGCGAAGGAAGTCGGGCAAGGTCCGCTGCTTCCGATCATGCCCGCGCTGGCGAACGCCGTCTACGATGCGGTCGGCGTGCGAATCGACGAAGTGCCCGTCACGCCGGAAAAAATCCTGAAGGCGCTGGCAGAGAAGAAGGCCGGACGCCTGCCGCGCTACGGCCCGACGCATTTTCCGGAAATTACGTATCCGGAAGCGCTGCGCGTTCCCCCGCCGTGGGAAGGCGGAGACGGCCACGCGACCAACGAGCCGGTGCGGCGTGCGAAGCCCCGTCCGGAAAAAGAAAAAGTGCTCGCCGATTAACGCGGCCGCCCTTTTGGTCACTCCTATCGGGCTGCGATGATACTCTCTCGCCTCGTTGTACCCAACGTGTCATTCCGACGACCGAGCAGCCCGATTTCCGCGCCCTCCTTCTCGCATTGCGCGCAAATCGGGCGCAGTGGAGAGGGAGGAGAAATCTCGGCGCCGGAACGGCGGAAATCTCGGAGTGGTCATTTGTTCTTCCAGACGGGCTTGCGCTTCTCGAGGTAGGCGTTCAG
>DATLWP010000290.1:0-2081 GCA_035576265.1 Candidatus Polarisedimenticolia bacterium | reverse complement strand
TGGCTGGCGCGCAACGCCGTCAGGAAACTTTATAGACCGGGACCAGGAACGCGGCTTCGTAGTCGGCGCCGCGAGCCTTCCCTTTCGCTTCGATTTCCCAGTAGATGGGCGGCCTGGCGATGAGATTTGTGGTGGGCTGATCGGGCGGCAGGCGAAACTCGATCGGGATGTCACCTCCGGCGAGGCCTGTGAGGTTGTCGCGGTCGAACGAAAGCATGTCCTTATACAGTTCGTAGCAGACGACGCTGGTGGAGCGATTCCGGCCGGTCCCCGTGGTGACGTACCTTTCCTGCACGCACCGGAGGGTGAGCGTCAACTCGTCGATGGCGGAGACGTGGCGCGGGGCGCGCAGGCGGGCGCGCAAGGCGCCGCCGAGGGAAAAGGGAAAGTCTTCATAGAACAGGAAACTATTGCCATAGCGCAGCAGGTCCAGAAGCATCGCCGCCCAACGGAACCAAAAGATCAGTCCGATGAGGCCGAAGATGACAGTGCCCGCAAGGAAAGGCCACGCTCCGCGCACATTCGTCCCCACCCAACCGAACGGAACCAGGAACACGGTCCAGACGAGAGCGGCCATCAGGCGCTTGAGCATATCGTCGAACGCCGAGAAGGCCATGCCTTCCCGCTGCCAGTGGTGGTCATAGAGCCACGGCTCGCTAGGGCGAAGCGTCGCTTCGCGACGGCAGGCGGCTTTGCGCGCGATGTCGCGAAGGCCGTGGACGAAGAAGAACAACCCGCCGAGGAAGAACATGAAGGCGAGGATGCCGATCAACCAATCGGGCGCATGCCTACGCGCGGGGGCGCGATCAAGCGCGACCATCGCGATGAAGACTCCGGCCGCCATGAATGGAATCCCGAAAAGCAGGGAACTCGTACCGTTGATGGGCGCGGCGCTCTGAGTGCGGTGGTTCTGCAGTGCCGGGTGACCTTGTGGGTCCGGCGCAAAGGTCGCGAGGATGCCCTTCGTCGTAGTAGCCATGCGCGGTTATCCGCCTTCGTCCAAGATGACGGCACGATTTGTGCGCGGCAATGGGACTTTCGCGAAAGGGTAACTGCGGAGCTGGGCTAGGCTGTCGCTCGTCCGGCCACTCCGTTCAGGATGACGCGCGTTGCGTCTCCGGGTGATTCAGAGCGGGGTAATGCGGATGATGTCGTGCAGGACTTCGAAGCGTCGATCCGGGTAGCGTGCGGCGATGCGCGATTGAAGTTCGGCGACGGTGAGCGCGCCCTTCTGTCCGTTGAGCATGCGCGCGTCGTCCATGAGGATCACGTGGCTCTTCACCGGATGCGAGAGGACGGCCTCGACCTCGGCGGAGAGGCGCTCCGGATCGCGTTGCAAATTTTCCCAGCCCCAGTAACCGGCGTCGAGCCAGAAGAGTGCGGGCTCCGAGACGGATTTCAGCAGCTCGGGGAGAACGATGCGGCTATCGCCTTCGAGAATGCGTATGCGCGGGTCGCCGGCGAAGCGGCGAGCGGCGCGGCGGACCAGTTCGGGATCGAATTCGATCGAGTAGATGCGGTCGAAATCGTCCTTCACGGCGGCGACCATTTCGCCGTAGTAGGTGCCGGTTTCGATCAGCGTGCGCAGGCTGTAGCGACGGGCATATTCGCGGACGGTGCGCTGCTTGAGGAGGTGCGGTGAGCGGACGGGCCGGCCGCGGAGATTCCAGTACCAATAGTCGGGATAGTGGCCAAGCGCTTTACAGGCGCCGTAGAACGGCAAACTGCGAAGGAATTTTCGGAATGGCGACAAGCAACCTCTCAGAATCGCGAGTGCAAAACAAGGGAGCGTAGCGTCCGGCGAAAAGTGTGTCAAGACAAGGGCGAGCCGTTGACTTGCGCGTTTCCCCCGATGCCCCGCTGTCTCTCGATTAGTGACGCGAGAGGGCGGCGCGGCCGGAGAAGCGGGCTGCCGAGCCGAGTTCCTCCTCGATGCGCAGGAGCTGGTTGTATTTGGCGATGCGGTCGGTGCGCGAGGCAGAGCCGGTCTTGATCTGGCCGGTGCCCATGGCGACGGCGAAATCGGCGATGAAGGGGTCCTCGGTTTCGCCGGAGCGATGCGAGATAACCGCGGCGTAGTG
>DATLWP010000289.1:0-2087 GCA_035576265.1 Candidatus Polarisedimenticolia bacterium | reverse complement strand
GCGATTCCCCACGCTCGAGCTGCTCGTGGGTGATGTCCAGACACCGGGCATCGATTTTGCTCCGGTGGAACTCGTCTTCGCGGGCCTCATCTTCGAATACCTGGATTCAAGCGTTGCTCTCGGAAGAATAGGCACGCTGCTTGCACGCGATGGAATTCTTGGCGTTGTTTCGCAACTCCCGTCTACAGCGCTGCCCTCCATTACCTCGTCGCCCTTTCAGAGCCTGCAGTCCCTTGCACCATCCATGCGGTTGGTCCTGCCCGAGCAACTTGAGGCGGCAGCTGAAGCCGCTCGGTTTGCGCGAGTCTCCTCACGATGCATCGAGTTACCTTCCGGCAAGCGCTTCCAAGCGCAGGTTTTCCGCGCACCCGCTCGCTAGCCAGCATGCTGCTGCAGACAAGCGCGCCTGCTTGCCGCCGTGAAGCTTCCCGCATAGACTCGGAGCCAACATGACGAGCGAACGCGTGCGCGCGGACCTCGCCCTGGCCTTTTGCGCGCTCATCTGGGGCGCTACATTCGTCGTCGTCAAGGACGCGCTCGCCGACGTCTCCGTGGTCGTGTACATCGCTGTGCGCTTTGCGCTGGCTGCCGCCGTGATGGCCGTCATCTTCTGGCGCTCTGTGCGGAGGCTCACGGCTCGCACGGCGTGGGCCGGAGCGCAGATCGGAGTGGCCATGTTCGGCGGCTACATATTCCAGACCGCCGGCCTGAAATTCACCACTCCGGCGAAGGCCGCTTTCATCACCGGATCGTGCGTGGTTCTCGTGCCGCTTCTGCTTGCGATGTTGGGCCGCCGGCGGATTACGGGTTGGATCTGGGCGGGAGCCGTCTCGGCGCTTGCCGGGCTTTATTTCCTCACCGTGCCTCCCGCCGGGCTCGGCGCGCTGAACCGCGGCGATCCGATCGTTTTTCTTTGCGCCGTGATGTTTGCGCTGCACATTATCTTCATCGGCCGCCACGTCGGCGATCATTCCGTTGGCGCGCTTGCATTTCTGCAGGTTGCGACGACGGCGCTGCTTTCGGGCCTCCTCGTCCCGGTGGCCGCCGCCGCAGGTTGGGAGCGCCCCCGTTTGGTGCTAAGCGGAATGGCCATCTTTGCGATTCTGGTCACGGCGATCGGGTCAACCGTGATCGGCTTCTCGTTCCAAACTTGGGCGCAGCAGCACACTTCGCCCTCGCACACGGCGATTTTGGTAAGCCTGGAACCCGTGTTTGCCGCCCTGACGTCGTGGGTCTTGGCAGACGAGCGTTTCGGTGCGCGCACGCTTGTCGGCGCGGGCCTGATTCTCGTCGGCATAGTTCTCGCGGAACTGATGGGGCCCGCCCCTGCGGCGCCCGAATCGCCTGAACCCATCGCGCGTGCGCTCGAATAGGTCACTCGAGGATTTGGGCGCGTAACCTTTCGGCCCGTCGGCGGTTTATTTGAATGACGGCCGGTTCGAAGAAGGGACCTCGGTCCACTTGGCGATGCCACCGAATACATCGGCGCGCGAGCGGCGCTTGATTGCAGCGGCGCAGAAGGATCCGCGCAGGTTCGCGGACCTCTACGAAGAAAACTTCGAGCGCGTGTACGCGTTCGTCGCGCGCCGCGTGCACGAGCGCTCTGACGCGGAGGATTTGACAGCCGAAGTCTTTCACCAGGCGCTCGCGGGCCTTAATACATTCGAATGGCGCGGCGTGCCGTTTGCTTCCTGGCTCTACCGCATCGCCTCGAACGCCATCGCGGACCGCTGGCAGCGTGTCGCGCGAGAGCGAGGAAACCCGGCGGCGGACGACCCGCCGGACCTGCGCAAGGATGCGAACCCGGAAGAGATCGAAAAACGCGCCAGGCTCTTCCGCCTCGTCGCGGAACTGCCCCGGGATCAGCGTGGCGTCGTCGAAATGCGTTTCGCGGAAGGGAAGAGCATCGCCGAAATCGCACGCGAACTCGGCCGCACGGACGGCGCCGTAAAACAGCTTCAGTTCCGTGCCATCCGCACGTTGCGGACTCGGTGGGAGAAGAAACAGCGTAAGAATTGAGTCGGAACAATGGCCAAGCAGACGCCCAGCGAACAACTCGACAGGATTGTGGAAGTGATGGAGGGCCT
>DATLWP010000288.1:0-2022 GCA_035576265.1 Candidatus Polarisedimenticolia bacterium | reverse complement strand
GGGGGAAGCGCCGGCGGCGGAGATCGAGCCGTTTCCGGGGATGATAGGCGCGAGCTGCAAGATGCAGCAGGTGTACCGCCTGGCTCGCTTGGTGGCGCCCCGCGACACCGTCGTACTGATCGTGGGGGCCACGGGAACTGGGAAAGAATTGGTGGCGCGCGGCATTCATGCGCTCAGCCGGCGCAGCGATCGCCCCTTCGTGGTGGTGAATTGTGCGGCAATACCCGAGAGCCTGCTTGAAGCGGAGCTGTTCGGCTTCACGCGTGGCGCCTTCACGGGAGCCGTTCAATCGCGCTTGGGCCGCATTCATGCGGCGCACGGCGGCACATTGGTGCTCGACGAGGTGGGTGAGCTGCCGCTCAGCATGCAGGCCAAGCTCTTGCGTTTTGTTCAGGAAGGGGAAGTGCAGCGATTGGGAAGCGCAGACCTGTTTCGTGTGGACGTGCGATTGATTGCGGCCACAAACGCCGATCTGCTGCAGCGCGTCCGCGAGAAGCAGTTTCGCGAGGACCTCTACTATCGGCTCGCCGTTTTTCCGCTCGAGTTGCCTCCGCTGCGCAATCGCGCCGAAGACATTTCCTCTCTGGCGCAGCATTTTCTCGAAATACTTTGTCGGCAGGCCGGTACACCCCGAAAAGTTTTCAGCACCGAAGCTGAATGCATCCTGCGTAAGCGCCACTGGCCGGGAAACGTTCGCGAGCTGCAACACGCGATCGAACGCGCCTTCGTTCTGGCGGAAGCGAGGGAGCAAATCCGCAGCGAGGACCTCATCATGCCTTCCGACGTGCCCTGTGGTTAGAAGATTCTAAGAAGCGGGCGGTCCGGGTGGAACTCGCGTTGCATACTCCCGCGTGCCATGCCCGCGCCAGAGCTTGAAGCCAGGCAGCACGATCAGCTCGTGCTCGATCACCTCGATCAGGTTCGTTTCGTCGCCCGGCGACTCCACACTCGCTTGCCTCCTCAGGTGCTCCTGGAAGACCTGGTCCACGCAGGAGTGCTCGGTTTGATGGACGCGGTGCGGAGGTACGACCCGAGCAAGAACGTTTCGCTCAAGCACTACGCCGAATTCCGGATTCGAGGCGCCATCCTCGACAGCCTGCGCGAATTCGACTGGGGGCCACGCTCCCTGCGCCGTCAGGCCCGCCGCCTGAAACAGGCGATTGCAAATTGCAAAGCGCAATTCGGACGCGATCCCAGCGAGCCCGAGATTGCCGCTGAACTCCAGATCAGTCTCGAAAGCCTCCAGCGACTCCTAAGCGACTTGCGCGGCCTGGAAATCGGGAGCCTGCAATCCAAGGCCGAGGAATTCGGGGAGGGAACGCGGAGCTTGCCTCCCGCCGGCCCCGAAGAGGAGGACCCTTTTCAGCAAGCGCTTCGATCCGAGATGTCGGGCCTGCTTGAACAGGCGATCGGCGAACTACGGGAGCGCGAACGCGAAGTACTCGTCCTGTATCATTTCGAGGAATTCACGATGAAGGAGATCGGCGCAGTGCTGCGCATCGGCGAATCGCGGGTTTCGCAGATCCGCACGGCGGCGCTGCAGCGTCTGCGTGCGCGACTGCTCGAATTGCTCGGAGAGGCTCCGTTTCGTGAGGCGCCGCGCCGCTGCGATTCGGGCTGGCCCCGTCCGACGAAGTCTCTCCATCGGGCTCGCTTGGACGCCGGCACGCCCGCGATCAACCTCGTCGAGGCGAACTGAAATACTTTGACTCGTTCGATGAGAGGTCTCCCTCCCCACGCTGGCGCATGGAAAAGTCGAGAGGTTCAGCACCCAGCGTCGTCACTAAAGTCCCCTCTTCCGCAGCCGATAAGCTCATGTAGCGACTGAATCAGCTCGAGAGACACGATGTCCGTCGAATCCCAGGGACCGTTTGACGGATCCGGTTCCGCAGCATTTCCGGAGCGAGACGCGAGCAATATTTCGGAATCGGCGCTGCGACTGAACAGCCTGCTCGGCTCTCCCCCAGTGCATCTGGCGCGAATGGGAAAAGAGATTCATGCTCAACCGGACCTAGAAGCTCT
>DATLWP010000287.1:0-6918 GCA_035576265.1 Candidatus Polarisedimenticolia bacterium | reverse complement strand
ATCACGCCCTGAAAGCCAGCGAAGGCCAGCAGCAATCAGCCAAACTCAGCTACCAAGACACGCGCGACCTAGTAGTTCGGCAAGCCGCCGGGCTCTATTTGGACGCCGAGGCGGCCGAGGCGGAGGTAGAGGCAGCCGAATCGCGAGTGACCAGTTCCGAAGCGCTCATGAAACTGGCACAAGATCAGCATGGGGCGGGGCTTGCCACGGCTGTGGATGTGCTGCGATCTCAAGTTCAATTGCAGCGAGACCGCCAGAATCTGCTCGTGACCAGAAACGCGTACGAGACGGGCCTGCTGGCCTTGCAACGCTTTATCGGGCTGAGGCCGGGTACGCCGCTTGAACTGGCGGATCGATTGGAATTCCGCCAGGTAGCCATTCCAGATCTGGATCAGGCTCTCCGCACTTCCCTCGAGAATCGATTCGACTATCATTCGCTTCTCTCCCAGCGCGAATCCCTCACGGAGATGCAGAAAGCAGCGCATGCGCGTTACTTGCCTACACTGAGCGTCGACGGGAATTACGGGGCTCTCGGTCGTAACTTCGGAGAGATGCCGGGCATCGGCCTGATCCAGGCAACGCTCTCCATCACCATTTTTGACCGCGACCGAAGCGGTGAACGACGGGAGCTCGAGAGCCGCCTGGAACGGCTGGACGACCAGATCGCGGATCTTCGAAACGGAATCGAGGAAGAACTTCGAAAGGCGGTCCTCGATCTGCGGTCCACCGAACAACAAGTGAGTGTCACAGAAGGCGGAGTGAACCTCGCACAACGCGAATTGGAACTGGCCAAGGACCGCTTTCGTAACGGCGTCACCGACAACATCGAAGTGGTCACGGCACAGAGTTCGCTTCAAAGCGCTCAAGACGATCACATTCTCGCACTAGCCCGGTATGCCGACGCGCGCGTCGCACTCGTCCGGGCGCTGGGCGCAACCGAGAGGACGTATCAGAGCTATTTCGACGAACAATGAGGTTCGGATGTCGGAACATATCGTGGAAGGGATGTGACAACGATGAAACGCGCCATTCTCATATTGCTGCTGGCGGCCTTTGCCGTAGCGGCATATTTCGCCTATTCCCGATGGTTTGAAAAGCGGCACATCGCTACACAGATAAAACTCTCCGGAAACGTCGAGGCGCACGAGAGTCTGGTAAGTTTCAAAGTGAGCGGGCGGATTATGCAGTTGCCGGTCGAAGAAGGGCAAGCCATGCAAACGGGACAACTGCTCGCGCAACTGGATGACAGTGACTATCGCCAGGCGGTGGCCATTGCCCAGGCAAGCGTGGGCGTGCGCGATTCGCAGTTGAAGCTGGCGCTGGCCGGCAGCCGTTCCCAGGACGTCGACGCCGCGCACCAGTCGGTGCTGGAAGCCAAAGCTGACTTGGCCCAAAAGCGCGCGGATCTTGCGCGCTACGACTCACTTTTCCGCAAAGACGAAATTCCGGCTCAAACACGCGATCAAGCCCAAACCAATGTCGAACGCGCCCAAGCCAACTACCAGCGGCAGAATCAAATCTATGACAAGCTGGTGGAAGGCACGCGAAAAGAAACAATCGCAGTGGCGCGCGCCGAACTTCGGCAGGCGCGGCAAAACTTGCAGATGGCCCGCATCAGGCTGGGTTACACGACCCTTACCGCCCCCTTCCCAGGTGTGATTCTCGTGCGCCAAGCCGAACTTGGCGAAGTTGTTCTCCCTGGCACGACGGTGGTCACGCTAGCCGATCTGGACCATGTGTGGGTGCGCGTCTACATTCCGGAAACTGATCTTGGCCGAATCCACTGGGGCCAGGATGTGATCGTGCGTACGGACACATTTCCAGGGAAAAACTATCATGGCCGCATTTCATTCATCTCATCGAACGCGGAATTCACGCCCAAGAGCGTCCAGACGGAAAAAGAGCGCGTCACACTCGTTTATCGAGTCAAAGTCGATCTCGAAAACCAAAATCACGAGCTAAAACCCGGGATGCCCGCGGATGTCTACATTCCGCTTCCATAGGTCTCGTCGATGAGCTCTCCGGAACCTGCGATCGTTGTTGCTGGCCTGAGCAAACGCTTCGGCAATGTGCGCGCCGTCGAACAGTTGAGCTTCCATGTCGAACCGGGAGAGGTTTTTGGCTTGGTCGGTCCGGATGGGGCGGGCAAGACGACAACCTTGCGCATGCTCGCGGGTGTTCTCGCGCCGGATGGAGGGAGCGCAAAGGTGGCGGGGTGTGACGCGGTTCATAATCCGGAAAGCGCGAAACACTCTCTCAGCTACATGCCCCAGCGTTTCGGCCTGTATGAGGACCTGACCGTCGATGAAAACATTCGCTTCTATGCCGACCTTTTTGGCGTCCCAAAGGCGGATCGTCAACATCAGTCCGATCGATTGTTGCGCGCCGCGGGCATGGAAGAGTTCCGGAGCCGGTTGGCGGGAAAACTCTCGGGCGGAATGAAGCAAAAACTTGGATTGGTGTGCGCCCTCATTCACACGCCTAAGGTGATTCTCCTCGATGAACCGACCACGGGCGTTGACCCGGTTTCCCGTCGCGATTTCTGGAAGATTCTCTACGCCTTGTCCGCGGAAGGTGTGGCGATTTTAACCTCAACTGCTTATCTCGACGAGGCCGAGCGCTGCCATCGCGTGGCCTTGTTGAATCACGGAAGATTCTTGTTTTGCGACACTCCCAGCCGGCTCAAGGCACAACTTCGCAAAGGAGTCCTCGCAGTCACCTCCCACGAACCTCGCCGTCTGCGCGACGTGCTCGAAAATGCCGAAGGAGTTTCGAGCCTCGTTCTGACCGGGGATGGCGTCCACGTCGTCGTCGACGACCCGTTGCGCCGAATGCCCGAGTTTCGATCGCGCCTCGCGGCGGCGGGCATCCCCGTAGACGAACTGCTGCAAGTTGCGCCGAGCATCGAGGACCTGTTTGTGGATTCCGTGGGTCAGAGCGAGAAGCGCGCATGAGCAACGGAAGCCACTCGGTCGTGATCGAACACCTCGTCAAGCGATTCGGCGATTTCACGGCGGTCGATAATATCAGTCTCAGAACAACGACAGGCGAGATCTTCGGTTTCCTCGGCCCGAACGGCGCAGGCAAATCCACGACCATCCGCATGCTCTGCGGATTGCTCACGCCGACTTCCGGCCGAGCCAGCGTCGCAGGTCACGACGTGTCGCACGAACCGGATTTGGTGCGGCAAAACATCGGCTACATGTCGCAGAAATTCTCTCTCTACGATGACCTCAAAGTCATCGAGAACCTCCGATTGTTCGCCGGGCTGTACGCGGTTCCGCGCTCGAAGTTGAAGGAGCGAATCGAATGGGCGATCGAGATGTCAAATCTACGAGAACAACAAGACACGATTACGCGCGAGTTACCAGGCGGATGGAAGCAGCGCCTGGCGCTGGGTTGCGCCGTCCTCCATGAGCCTCCGATTCTCTTCCTCGACGAGCCCACTTCCGGTGTGGACCCCATCTCGCGGCGCCAGTTCTGGGATCTGATCTACCAGATGGCCGCCAAGGGCGTCACCGTGTTTGTTTCCACGCACTACATGGAGGAGGCCGAATACTGCAATCGGCTGGCGCTTCTTTTCCGGGGCAGAATCGTGGCTCTCGGCACGCCCACAGAACTGAAGCAGAAATTCATGAAAGACGCTCTTCTTCTAGTCGAGTGCGAACCGCTCGTCCCGGCGATCGCGGTCCTGGAAGCATTCCCCGGGGTCCTCGATGTCGCCGTCTTCGGTGAAGCGCTGCACCTGGTGGTCACCGACGCCTCCGCGGCGATCCCGCAGCTCAAAGATTTCCTGCAAAGGCGAGGAATCCGTGTCACCAAAATTGAACAGGTGCGCCCGAGTCTAGAGGACGTGTTCGTGTCGCTTACCGGCGGTCGCAGCACCGCAAAGAGGAGCGAACCGAGATGAGGTGGAACCGGTTCATGGCCATTGCCCGGAAGGAAATCATCCAGATCCGCCGCGACACCCGCAGTCTGCTGATCGTGGCGGCCATGCCCGTTGTTCTGGTGCTGCTATTCGGCTATGGCGTCAATCTCGATTTGAAGCATCTGGCGGTGTGCGTCTATGACCAGGACGGCAGCCAGGCAAGTCAAGACCTGCTCAAGAACTTCCAGTCCAGCCGGTACTTTCGGATCGTGCAAGTGTCGAACAGCTACACGGAAGTCGTGCGGGCGCTGGATGACGGTCGCGCCAGGATGTGCTTGGTGATTCCCTGGAATTTTTCGCAAAAGCTTCGCGAAGGCGGAACCGTCAAGGTACAGGCTCTGGTGGACGCCACGGATGACAACACCGCTGGTGTGCTCATCAATTACGCGCAGGCCGTCGTGCAAGGCTACTCCAGCAATTTGCAGATGGCTTGGCTCGAACGCCACGGGCAGTCCGGCCTCTCTTCGCCGCTTTCGGTCGCTGCGCGCACCTGGTTCAATGAAAATCTGGAAAGCAGCGCTTTCATTCTGCCCGGCGTGTTGGCGCTCGTAATGTCGGTGATCGGCGCCTTCCTGACATCGCTGACAATCGCACGCGAGTGGGAGCGCGGCACAATGGAGCAGTTGGTTTCGACGCCAGTGACGCCACTCGAAATCTTGCTCGGCAAACTCGTCCCCTATTTCGTCATAGGCCTGTTAGCCACCGCGGCATGCGCGGCGATCGCCGTCTTTTGGTTCCAGGTGCCCTTCCGGGGCAACGTGGTGACGTTGCTGTTGACCACAGCGCTCTTTCTCGTCGTGGTTCTGTCTATCGGATTCCTCATTTCCGTGGTGGCGAAAAGCCAGTTGGCATCTAGCCAAATCGCGTTGCTCGTGGCATTCATGCCCGCATTCTTGCTTTCCGGATTTCTATTTCCCATCGAACAGATGCCGACATTCATCCGCCTGGTGACATTTATCGTGCCGGCCCGCTATTACACGGCCGCATTGAAGGATATCTTTCTGAAAGGCAACCCTGTGGCGATGCTCTACAACCAACTGATTCCCCTGGTGATTTTTGCCCTGGCACTCGCCGTAGTGGCAACCCGCGTGTTCCACAAGCGACTGACCTGAGGAAATTCAATGCTATCGCGGCTCAAACAGATGCTCATCAAGGAATTTATTCAGATTTTTCGCGACAAGCGCACTCGATTCGTGCTTTTCGGACCGCCCCTGATCCAGATGATCATCTTCGGCTATGCGGCAAATTACGAGATTCACCATGTTCCCACAGCCGTGCTCGATCTTGACCACAGCCAGGAGAGCCGCGATCTTATTTCGCGGATCTCCGCCACGCCGTACTTCGACATTCAGCGGAACCTCGGCCACCCGAAAGATGTCCGCGACGTAATCGACCGCGGTGAGGCAACCGTCGCGATCCAAATCAATGCGGGTTTTGCACAGCTGCTGCGGAAGGGTGAGACCGCGCCCGTGCAAGTGATCGTCGACAGCACCAACTCCAATACTGCCCTTCTCGCCGTTGGCTACATCAGCCAGATTGCCGGGCGGTTCGCGAACGCTTATCAACAGGATCGCATCGGCCGTGTGGCGCCTCAATTTGCACAGGGAGTGCCGCAGGTCGACTTGGAGGCACGCCCCTGGTTCAACGCCAACCTACAGAGTCAGTGGTTTTTCGTGCCCGGAGTGATTGGCAGCCTGCTCATGGTAATGGTCACCACGCTTACTGCCTTCGCGATCGTCCGCGAGCGCGAAATCGGGACACTCGAGCAGATCATGGTGACGCCCATCCGGCCGGTGGAATTTATCCTAGGCAAGACGATTCCGTTTTTCCTGATTGGGCTCGCGGACATGACGCTGATCGCTACGCTGGGCACACTTTGGTTTCGCGTCCCGTTTCGAGGCCAAGTGATGGTGCTCCTTGCCGGCACTCTGTTCTTTCTTCTTTGCATGCTCGGCACAGGACTGTTTATTTCGACGGTGTCCAGGACGCAACAGCAAGCGATGGTCACGGCGTTCTTTTTCATCATGCCGGGAATCGTATTCTCCGGCTTCGGATTCCCCATTAGCACCATGCCGCTCTGGCTGCAAAAGGCGACTTATGCCGATCCGTTGCGATATTTTCTGGTGGTTCTACGAGGGGTGTACCTCAAAGGCGTGGGATTCGATATTCTTTGGCCGCAGATGGCCGGCATGGCACTGCTGGGCACGTTGATGTTGGGGCTCAGCGTTCTTCGTTTCCGCAAAGCACTGGACTGAACAAGATCAGATAAGTGCCTTTTTAGACTTTTCCGCCGACAGCGACTCGCCATCTGGCCTCTGACCCGCTAGACTCGTTTTAGGCATAACAGTCTTGGGACTTGGTCCCGACTTCTTCAGGGATGATTTGACATCTTGATGGACGTTCTTAAGAAGCTCTTTGAACAGCGTTTCCACTCACCAGTAGGGACGGTTCAACCGCTCCAGGGCCAGCTTGGGGGTTCGGGACGTAAGATTATCCGGCTTGTCGGCGAAAAGCTCAGCGTGATTGGCGTTCTGTATGATGTCCGCGAAGAAAACGTCGCCTTCCTCGAATTCTCCCGGCACTTTCGCCGACATGGTCTGCCGGTACCTGAAATTTATGCGGAGGATTTGAGCCAAGGCGCTTATCTCGAAGAAGATCTCGGTGATACAACACTTTTCGAATTTCTGTCCACAAACCGAGTTGGCGAAAACCTTGCTCCGCAAGTGGTTGAAGCATATACCAAAGTTGTGGCCGTCTTGCCACGATTTCAGATCGAAGCCGGCCGCGACTTGAACTATAAGGTCTGCTATCCGCGTGCAGTTTTCGACAGACAGTCCATCGCTTGGGATTTGAATTACTTCAAATATTACTTCCTCAAGCTGGCTGGTGTCCCGTTTAACGAGCAAGCGTTGGAAGACGACTTCCGCCGGTTGACGAAGTTCCTGCTGACAGCGAATCTCGATTACTTTCTCTATCGGGATTTTCAATCC
>DATLWP010000286.1:0-15695 GCA_035576265.1 Candidatus Polarisedimenticolia bacterium | reverse complement strand
CGCGGCTACGAGCGCATCGAGGAAAAGCTCCTCGCGGTCGGCGCCCGCATCGAGCGCACCTCCTTTGGCCCCGCCGCCGACTAGCGTTGCCCGCTCTGATGGCGTGTCCGGACACACGGGCACGCATTCATGGGCGCCCGTTTGCTGAGATGATTTGGTAGTTAAGGGAGAAGCGCTACCCAGCGGCTTCGCTCTTCTGCTGCTTTTCTCGCTGATCGCGAAGGACCGCCTTGCGGCTCAAGCGAATCTTGTTGCCCTCGATGGCCAGCACCTTGACGAGCACCTGATCGCCTTCCTTCAGCTCGTCGCGGACGGCTCGAATGCGCTGCTCCGCGATCTCACTGATGTGCAGCAGTCCGTCCGTGCCGGGGAAAATTTCAACGAACGCGCCGAACTCCGCGATGCGAACCACCGTGCCGAGATAGGTTTTCCCGATTTCCGCGGTGGCGGTCACGTCGCGAATCATCTTCAGCGCGGACTCGGCGGACGGTCCGTTGCTCGCGAAGACGTGCACTTTGCCGTCGTCCATCACATCGATCTTCACGCCCGTGGCCTCGATGATCGACCGGATCTTCTTCCCGCCCGGACCGATCAAGTCTCGGATTTTGTCCGTGGGAATCGTCAGCACGTAAAGATGCGGCGCATATGCGGAAATTTCCGTCCGCGCCGTGGAAATTGTCGGCGCCATGATATCGAGGATCTCAAGACGAGCTTTGCGCGCCTGCGCGAGCGCCTCGCGCATCATCTGAACGCTCACGCCGCTCACTTTGATATCCATCTGCAGCGCCGTAATTCCCTGCCGCGTTCCCGCCACTTTGAAATCCATGTCGCCGTAATGATCTTCGGCTCCGGCGATGTCGGTCAGAATGGCGTACTGTTCGCCTTCGACCACCAGTCCCATGGCGATTCCCGCGCAAGGCGACTTCAACGGCACGCCTGCATCCATCAGCGCCAGCGAGGCACCGCAGACGGTGGCCATCGACGACGAACCGTTTGATTCGAGAATGTCCGACACGACCCGCATGGCGTACGGGAAATCAGCTTCCGCCGGCAGCAGATTCGCAATCGCACGCTCCGCCAGCGCTCCGTGGCCGATTTCGCGGCGGCCGGGCCCGCGAAGGAACTTCACTTCGCCCACGGAAAACGGCGGAAAATTGTAGTGCAGCATGAACCGCTTGAAGGCCTCCTCCTCGAACAGCAAATCGAGGCGCTGCTTGTCTTCCTTCGTTCCGAGCGTCGTGGTGACGAGGGCTTGCGTCTCGCCCCGCGTGAAAAGAGCCGAGCCGTGCACGCGGGGGAGCACTCCCACCTCGCAGGTGATTTGCCGAATCTGATCGAAGGCGCGGGCATCGGGACGCCGCCGCCGAATCAGCATGTCGTCGCGGAAAATGCGCTCGCGCAGACGCTCAAACGCCCGGTAGGCCAGCTTCCGCTTGTCTTCTTCCTCTTCAGGAATCCCCGCGAGAATTTCCGCCTTGATCGCGTCCACCAGGCCGTAGCTCTCGAGTTTCGGGTGCTTCGCCGTGTCGAGCGCGTCGCGCAGCCGCTCGCCGTATTGCCCGGAGATCTGCTTGTAGAGCGCTTCATCGAACGCCGGAGGCGCCACCGTGACTTTCTGCGGCTTGACGCGGTCGCCCAGTTCGCGGATGGCTGCCACGATCTTGCGAATCTCGGCGTGGCCGAATTCCAGTGCATCCGCAACCGTATCCTCGGAAACTTCGAGCGCTCCCGATTCGACCATCACAATCGCTTCCGCCGTGCCTGCGATGATGATGTTCAGCAGGCTCGTCTTCTGCTCGGCGACCGTCGGATTCACCACAAGCTTGCCTTCGAGCAGTCCCACGCGCACGCAGGCGATCGGATTGTCGAACGGAATCTTTGAGATATACAGCGCCGCAGACGCCGACGTCACCGCAATCACGTCCGGGTCGTTCTCGCTGTCCGCGGAAAGCACCATGGCCACGATCTGTGTCTCTGTGGACCAGCCTTCTGGAAAAAGCGGCCGCAGCGGCCGGTCCGTCAGCCGCGACGTCAAAATTTCGCGCTCCGAAGGGCGTCCTTCGCGCTTGAAAAACCCGCCGGGAATCTTCCCGGCGGAATACGTGTATTCACGGTAATCGACCGTAAGGGGAAGAAAATCCTTTTCCGTTGCCCTGGTGTCCATGCAGGCCGTCGCGAGCACCACTGTGTCGCCGTAACGCGCCACCACCGCACCGTGCGCCTGGCGGGCCATCTTGCCCGTTTCCAGCGTCAGCTCTCTTCCGCCTACTTCCAAACTCACTTGTTCGAACATCCATCACATCCTTCTGTCCCGGCTCACCGGGAACGGTCAGCAGATACGAGAGACCTCTCTCGTTCAATGTCTCGAAGGGGAACGAAGGCAAGCAGACGGGACAAAGATCAGCGGGCAGACGAATTCGCGCACCGGTTTCCTGATGGCCCACACCTGGACTGACAGCCGTGTTTTTGGCGCTGGGAAAAAGTGCGGCCGGAGCGGCCGCTCAGGAAATCCGTATTACTTGCGCAAGCTAAGTCGTGCCACAATCTCGCGATACCGATCCGGGTCACGGCGATTCAGATAGTCCAGCAGCCGGCGTCGCTTGTTGACCATCATGATCAACCCGCGTCGCGAAGCGTGGTCTTTCGCATGGGACTGAAGGTGCGTGGTTACGTAGTTGATGCGTTCGCTTAACAGCGCAATTTGCACTTCCGGCGATCCGGTGTCTTTCACGTGCATCCGGAACTGTTCGATTACACCGGCTTTGGCTTCGCTCAACTCACCCCTCCGTCTGAAACGTCGCGGCCCTGCTCTACTCTCTCTGTCCTCTCCGAGATACAAAAATGCTAGCACAGACACTCGACGGAACCAAGGGAATTTACGGGATTCCCGCAGCCCATCCTTGCGATGCCCCCGGCGCATTTCCCGCCCGCGCATTGTGGCAATGGTCGCGCGTCATCTCGCGCCGCGCACCAGCGAGAGGAACTCGTCCCGCGTCTGCTTCTTTTCGCGGAAGACGCCCAGCATCGCGCTGGTCACCGCTGCCGAGTTCTGCTTCTCCACGCCGCGCATCACCATGCACAGGTGCCGCGCCTCGATGATCACTCCCACGCCCTGTGGATTCAGCCTGTCTTCAATCGTTCGCGCGATCTGATTCGTCAGCCGTTCCTGAATCTGCAGGCGCCGCGCGTACATGTTCACCAGCCGCGCGATCTTGCTCAGCCCGACCACTTTCTTGTTGGGAATGTAAGCCACGTGGCACTTGCCGAAGAACGGAAGCAAGTGGTGTTCGCAGAGGCTGTACACCTCGATGTCCTTCACCAGCACCATTTCGTCGTACCCGACGCTGAACATCGCCCCGTTCAAGATTTTTTCGGGGTCCTGACGGTAACCGCTCGTCAAGTAGCGGAGCGCCTTCTCGAATCTCTCGGGCGTGTGCCGCAGGCCCTCTCGGCCTGGATCTTCGCCGAGTTGCGCGAGCACCCGCCGAATCAGGTCCGCGATGCTCTCCGAGCCCTCGGCTTCGGGGACGATGATGCGCCCGCGCTCTCGCGTCTTGCCCTCGCCGATTCTCTCCTCGCTCTCGGCTGTCCTGCTCTTCATGGCGCACCTCGCTCCGGCCCTACGGGTTCCCCGGCGAATTCAAAACTGTTCTTGCTCGTCTCCTCGATCCGCACGCGTTCGAGACGCGCGGACGGAAACGTCCTCAGTCGGCGATAGATCTCGCGGCACAGATTTTCGCTGGTCGGCACGATTTCGCGAAATTCGGCCACCTGCTTGTTCAAGTTTTTGTGGTCAAACGCCTCCACCACCTCTCGCGCGACAAACGGGTCGAGATCGCCCAGGTTCGCCACCATCCCCGTGGCCGGGTCTACGGGCCCGCTCACCGTCACCTCGACCACGTAGTTGTGCCCGTGCCCGTGGAGCCCGCTGCATTTGCCGTAGAGGCGCTGGTTTTCTTCCTCGCTGAAGCGCGCGCTGTGCAGCCGATGCGAAGCCGCAAAGCGGTACCGCCGTGTCAGCGAAACCTTGAGCGGGGGGTTCATGCGCGCCCGCGTCAACCCCGTCCTCGGCTTCCAGCGTCGTCGCCATCCAACTCCGCAGCGCACTCCGCGAACAGGTCGGGCGATTCGTACACTCGCACGCGGTCGAGCTTGCCCTGCGTGATCTTCGGTTCGAGCAGCCGCCAAATCATGGTGGCGATGTTCTCGCATGTCGGAATCTGCCCGGCAAGCTCGGGCACCTCGTAATTCAGATGGCGGTGATCCAGGCGCTCGGTCACTTCCCTCTCCAGAATGTCCTTGAGTTCCTTCAGGTCGAGCACCATTCCCGTGCCCGGATCGGGCTCGCCGGCCACCGTCACTTCGAGAACATAGTTATGCCCGTGCCCATGCGGGTTATTGCATTTGCCGAAGACACGGCGGTTCTCCTCCGCGGAAAAGTCCGGGTTGTGGTAGAAATGCGACGCTGAAAACTCGACTTTGCGTGTCACTCGAATCATCGTCTTCGACTACGATGAGCCTCGTTGAATCCGCGCCGGATAGGCCCTTCCCTTCCACACCACTGCGCCGCGCGTGTTTTTCCACCAGGAGGCGACCAGGGCCGCGCTATAGAGGCACACCCCCAAAGCGTAGTATTGGATGTAGGAAATAGGATACAGATTCCGATACAAGGCCGCCGCGTATCGCACGTGTGCTCCGCAAAGCGCCGCGAGCCCGATCAGCAAGAGCAGCCACGGCGATTCCGCGCGCCTTTCGATCACCAGCGCGCCCATTAACACAAAGGTGAAAGCCTCGAAGACGGGACACGTTTCCGCGAGCTCGATCGCGGTCGCGCGCGGCGTTCCGCCCATCAGCGGGTAGAGGTTTTTCGTCCAACCCTGCCACATCCCCTGAAAGTCGCGGTACATCCGCGTGTGCACGATGCCGATCGGCGCCGTAAAGTAGATTCCAAAGCCGTTCTGCTTCAGCAGACGCGCCAGAGCCACGTCTTCCAGCACCTGCCCGGCAATTGCGGCATGGCCTCCAACCGCCTCGTATGCGTCCCGCAACACCAGAAGAAACTGGCCATTCGCCGCCGCGTCCGGTGCTGCGGGATCGTTGACGCGCGCGAAAGAGAATCGAGCTGCCAGCCGGCAGTACACGAACGGAATCAGCACTCTCTCCCAGAACGACTCCATCTCCTGTTCGGGAGAGTATGAAACCATCACGACGTCGTGATCCACGGCATCGGCGAGCGCGCGGCGCGTCGAGCCGATCCGGTGGTACGTATCCGCGTCGGTGAAAAGCAGCCAATCTCCGCGCGCGGCTGCCGCGCCCAGCGTCGCTGCATAATTCTTGCCGATCCAGCCGTGCGGCAAATCATCCGTAACCAGCACTCTCAGTTTGGAGATGCGCGACGCTAGCTCGGACAAAATCTCCCCTGTCCGATCCGTCGATTGGTCGTTGACAACGATCACTTCCCCGACCTCCGCCTGCGCGGCTACCGACTCGACCGCGCGCGCGATCGACGCTTCCTCGTTTCGAGCGGGGATGATCACCGAGACCAAAGCTTCCTGCAATCCTATCCGCGGGGGCCGCTAAACTGCTCGCCATCGGGCAGCAATCCCATTATTATAGGTTTGTTGGGTGAGGGAATGAAACGGAATCTGAAAACCGGCCTCGTTGTGATTTTCGTCATAGGGCTTGTCGCCCTGTTTGCCCGCCCCGAATACCGCAATGGCGAATCGAGCCTCCGCGGCCGTCCGGAGAAGGATTTTTCGCTGACCCTCGACGGTAAGGCGGCTCGACTTTCCGACTTGCGTGGCAAAGTCGTCGTTCTGAATTTCTGGGCCACCTGGTGCCCGCCCTGCGTGGACGAAGCGCCTTCGCTCAACGCTTTGCAGAGGCGAATCGCGCCCCTCGGCGGCGTCGTCCTCGGCGTCAGCGTGGACGATGACCAGGGCGCCTATGACGGTTTCCTGAAGGCATACAACATCTCGTACCCCACGTATCGCGATCCCACGAAAAAGATCGCCCTCGATTACGGCAGCACGATGTATCCCGAGACCTATGTCATCAACCGCGACGGCCGTTTCGACCGCAAGATCATTGGCCCGCAGGATTGGACGAGTCCCGAAATGACCGCCTACCTCGACTCCGTCCTCCACGCGAAGTAGTTCGAGCGTAAGCGACGGAAAGCCGCGTCACTCGTAGCGAAGCGCCTCCACAGGATCGAGCCGCGCCGCTCGCATCGCGGGCACCAGTCCGCTCAGCACACCGACCACTACCATCAATGCCACCGAAGCGGCGAGAATTTCCCAGGAGAGCTGCATGTGGATGTCCACCCTGCCGGATGTGTCTTCATACGCCGGGCCAAGGAACGGCAGCGTGCCGATAAGCTTTCCAATCAGGATCGACGCGACGATGCCCACCGCTCCTCCCGTCAGCGTCAACGCCAGCGCTTCGGCCAGAAACTGCCATCGGATATGGCGCCGCCGCGCTCCCAGCGCGCGCCGCAGCCCAATTTCGCGGACGCGCTCGTCCACGGTGACCAGCATGATGTTCGTCACTCCGACGCCCCCGATTCCCAGCGTCAGCAGGCCCACGAACAGCAGCAGAAATTCCAATCCGTAGGATATGCCGAGCATCATCGGCCGAAATTCCGCCATGCTCAACATTCGCAGTGCGCGATTATCCGTGGGCGAAAAATGTTGGCGCTCCGCGAGGATTTGCAGCACTTGCTGTTGCGTCTTCATCTCCAGCACCGGCGCTACGGGCGTCACTACGATTACGCTTGCGGATTTCGTGTCCCATAGATCGCCCGCCACCGAGTACGGTATCCAGGCCGATTCGTCATCGCTCGTGAAATAGTTCATTTGGGAAAATTTCCGGCTCATCGTGCCGATTACGGTGAAGGACATTCCCTGGATTCTCACGATCTCTCCCACGGCCAGTCTGCCGCCGAAAAGCTTGCGCCTGAGAATCGCGCCGAGGAACACCACGCGCCGTCGGTTCACTTCGTCTTCCCCATTCAGCCAGCGGCCTTCGCTCGGAATCTCATTGCGCATTTCGCCGTACGCCGGACACACGCCGCGGATGGCGGTGTTGGCGGAACGCTCCTCGTGAGTGATGCCCAGAAACTTCACGGTCTCGGGGCAGACTTGTTTCGCAAAAGTCGCGCCCGCGCGCAGGTTGTCGATATCCACTCGCTCGAATTGAACCTTCTTTCCGGCGCGCTCTCCCCCGGCCTGCTCGCTCGTCGTCCCCGGGAGGCAGAGGATCACGTCGTGCCCGAACACCTCGAAGGTAGACATCAGCACGCGCCGGAAGCCCGAACCATAGGCCAGCAGCATCGTCACCGCCACGATGCCCCACACGATGCCAGCCATCGTCAGGCAACTTCTCACTGGCTGGCGCCGCAGCGCGGCCCAAGCCTGCTTGAAGATCTCCTCGAGCACAGTCGTTACCCTCCAGCCTCGTAGCGAAGCGCTTCGATCGGATCCACCGCCGCGGCGCGGCTTGCCGGATACAGCGCCGACAGCACCGCTACCGTGGCAAGCAGAAAGAACGACATAACACCTGACTGCCAGGTTGGCAGCAGGCCCGCAAAGATTTCCGGCATTGGCATCAGGTCGACAAGGCCGCAGAAGCCGTACCCGATCACCATTCCGGAGCCACCGCTTAGAAATGCGATGATCAGCGTCTCGATGAAAAATTGGCTCACGATGGCTCGCCGCGTTGCGCCCAGTGCTTTCCGCACTCCGATCTCGCGGGTCCGCTCCCGCACCGCCACCAGCATCACGTTCATCACACCCAGGCCCCCCAGAAACAGCGTGATCACTCCCACCGCCCCCATGAAATACTCCATGCCGTCCATGATGAGCGCGTTGGCCCGGGCGTTCTTGATCGTGTCCCATACCGCTGCCGCTTCTTCATCCTCCGGATTGAAATGGTGAAGCAATCCCAGCGCCACACGCGCCTGGTGCTCGCAATCCTTGTGCAGGGCGAGCGATTTCGGCACGATCAGCATATGCTCGATCGTCTGCGGCGGAGCGGGCGGTCGCATCGGGAAGTCCCGAACCATGGCTGCGAAGGGCACAAACACTTTCCGAATGTCCTGCCCGTCGTAGCTCGAGTTTTGATCCTTCGGCTTCATCACGCCGATGACGGTGTAAGGGATGTCAGCGAGCCAGATCGTTTCTCCAACCGCCGGACGCGTCCCAAAAAGCTGCTTCTTCGCGTCGCTTCCGAGAAACGCAACCCGGTTCACATTCGCCTGGTCGTCGTCGTTATAGAAGCGCCCTTCTCCCACGCCAATGCTGCGAACCTCGGCAAAGGGAGGCAGCGAGGCCACCACCAGCAGATTTCCGCTGTTGTACCGGCTCCGCAGGGGAACCTGGTTGCCGATCTCCGGCAGCGCATACAGACAAGCCGGTGATTGATCGAGGACCGTAAGGTAATCTTCCTCTTTCCAGAAGACTTGTCTTCCGGCGCGCATTCCTCCGGCCTGCAAGCTCGTGCGTCCGGGGAAGAAGATCATGATGTCCTTGCCGAAAGTTTCCGCATTTTGCTTCAACCCGATCCGCAGGCCCTGGGTCGCCGCCACCATCAGCGTGATCGAAAAGATTCCCCAAGTGATCCCAAACATCGTCAGGAACGTGCGCAGCTTATGCGCCCAGAGAGTCCGCAAAGTGTCGTTGAGTAAGTCGCGGAAATTCACAGTTCCGCTCCCGTCTGGTATTGATCCACTTACTACTGCAGGATCACCTTTTGGCCTCCCGCGAGACCGGAGAGCACTTCGGCCTTCACGCCGTTCGAGATCCCGAGCTTCACCGCGAGTTTCTTGCGCCCGTTGTCGGTCCGCGCATCGGGGATTTCGACCGAAGTCGCCTTGTCTTTGCCGAATATCACGGCGCCTTCCGGAATCAGCAGAACGTCTTTCTTTTCTTCCAAAATGATTTCCGCGTTCGCGCTCATATTGGCCTTCAGTTCGCCTCCTGGGTTCTGGATTGACACGCGCACCTCAAACGTCGTCACGTTGTCCTTCTCCACTCCAAGCGGCGCAATCTTCGTCACCTTGCCTTGAAACTTCTTGTCCTTGAACGATTCGACCACGATGCGCGCGGGCTGGCCCAAATAGACCTTGCCGATGTCCGCTTCATCCACCTTTCCGCGGACATACACCGCGCTCGTATCGCCCAGCGTCGCCACCAGCGTCGCTTGTGAACCCAGCACGAGTATGGAGCTGACGGCGTCGCCCACCTCCACGTCCCGCGAAAGCACCGTGCCTGCGATCGGGCTTGTGATCGTTGCGTAGCGAAGGTTTTCTTCCGCGTTGTCCAGGGCCGCCTTCGCCTGCGCCACCTGCGCCTTCGCCTGCGCCACCTGCGCTTGGCTCATTGCCACTCCGCGCTTTGCGGACATCTGCCGATTCAGCGCCAGCCGGTAGTTTTTCTCGGCATCCTGCATCACGTTCTTTGCGATCAAGCCCTGATGGAAAAGGCTGTGCGCGCGTTCCATATCCGACTTCAAAAAGGGAACGTCGGGTCCCTCGGCATCAACGATATTTTTCTGATAGGACGCTTCGGCGGCCTGTTGCGCGGCCTGCGCCGCCTCGAGATTCGCGCGCGACTCGGCAACACTCGCCCGGAGCTGCTCCTTGTCAAGTTCGGCAATCACCTGGCCTGCCTTCACTCGGTCGCCTGCGTCTACGAAGATCTTCTCGACGATGCCGCTCGCCTTCGATTTCACTTCTACTTTCGTCAGCGGCTCGATCTTCCCTGTCGCGACCACCGAACGCGCGATGTCACCGCGGTCCGCAGTCGCCAGTTTGTCGGGATCAATCGCGTGGCTCGGGCGCAGGGCGGATGTCGCGACTGCGATGATTGCCACCAGCGCCGTCGCCGTGCCGCCGAAGATGAACCAGCGTTTCCGTCGCCTCCGGCCATTCTTGCCGTTGCTGGTGTTTGTGCTCATGGCGATCCCCCTTGCCTCAGCATCCTGGCAGATTCACTTTGATATACGGTGCGGCGGGCCGATATGTTCCGTCGCACTCCTGCTCTCGTGATCGGGCATCTCCGAGGTTTTCGCAAGAGCGATCTAGCCCAAGCCGTCACTCTGTGCCAAAATGCTCTGTGATGCTAATTGGACGCGCGAACGCTGGTGATGAAAGCAATGGAACGAGACCCAGTTTGCGGGATGAGGGTCGACCCGGAGCGCGCAGCGGCTACTGCTGAACACGCTGGCAAGACCTACTACTTCTGCTGTGCCGGTTGCGCCGGAAAATTTCGCGCCGATCCACAACAGTATCTGGCTGCAAAGGCGCCAGCCGCGTCCGCGGGCCATGGCCCGTTGATTCAGTTGGGAGGCTCAAAGCCCCCGGCGCCAGCCCCAGTCAAGGCCGCGACTTACATCTGCCCGATGGACCCAGAGGTTCGCCAGGACCATCCGGGGCCGTGCCCCAAGTGCGGCATGGCGCTCGAACCCGCTGCTCCCCAAGCACCCGCGACGCGCGTTGAGTACACCTGTCCGATGCATCCCGAAATTGTTCGCCCTGCGCCGGGCCCCTGTCCGATCTGCGGAATGGCGCTCGAGCCTAAGACCGTCGCCGTCCTTGAGGAGGGAAATCCGGAACTCCGAGACATGCGGCGCAGATTCTGGATCAGCCTCGCACTTACGATTCCCGTTCTCATCGTTGCGATGGCCGATTTCATTCCCGGACGCCCTCTCGAGAATCTAGCGTCGGCTCGGGTGTGGACGTGGGTCGAAATGCTCCTTGCCACTCCCGTTGTGTTGTGGTGCGGCTGGCCCTTTTTCGTGCGTGGCTGGAATTCGGTTGTCAATCGCAGCCTGAATATGTTCACGCTCATCGCGCTCGGCGTCAGCGTTGCCTACGTGTACAGCCTCGTCGCAACGCTCTTCCCTCGTATTTTTCCCAGTTCCTTCCGGAACGAAGCCGGCGTGGTCGCGCCGTATTTCGAGGCTGCCGCCGTCATCACCGCTCTCGTGCTTCTAGGCCAGGTGCTGGAGCTCAAGGCGCGAAGCGAAACGAGCTCTGCCATCAAAGCCCTGCTCGGTCTCGCTCCCAAGACCGCGCGCCTCGTGCGCCAGGATGGCACCGAAATTGACGTACCGCTCGATCAGGTCACCCCCGGCGATCTCCTCCGCGTTCGTCCCGGGGAAAAAATACCGGTCGATGGCGTGGTCCTCGAAGGCTCGAGCAGCGTTGACGAATCCATGATCACGGGCGAACCCATCCCGGTCGAAAAGCAAACCGGGGCTCGCGTCACGGGCGCCACGGTAAACGGCACGGGCACTCTGATCATGCGCGCCGAACGCGTCGGAGCGGAAACCTTGCTCGCGCAGATCGTGCGCATGGTCAGCGAGGCGCAGCGTAGCCGCGCCCCCGTGCAGAAACTTGCCGATGTCGTGGCAGGTTATTTCGTGCCCACGGTTGTCGCCGTCGCCGTGATCACGTTCATCGTCTGGAGTTTGTGGGGGCCGGCTCCGCGGATGGCGCACGCCCTGATCAATGCCGTTGCGGTGCTCATCATTGCATGTCCTTGTGCTCTCGGACTCGCCACTCCGATGTCCATCATGGTCGCGACAGGAAAAGGCGCGACCGTCGGCGTCCTCTTCAAAAACGCGGAAGCCATCGAATTGCTGCGAAAAGTGGACACGCTCGTAGTTGACAAAACTGGTACTTTGACTGAAGGGAAACCAACGCTCGTTTCGGTCGAAAGTACCAACGGATATGACGCCAATGCTGCGCTGCGTCTTGCCGCTTCGCTCGAGCGCGGCAGCGAACATCCTTTGGCCGCCGCTATCGTCCGAGGCGCGGAAGAACGCGGCGTCACCCCCGCCCCGGCGCAGGAATTCGAATCCCTCACCGGGCGTGGCGTGCGCGGCCGCGTCGATAGCGCCCGCGTTGCCCTGGGCAATCGCAAGCTTCTCGATGAGCTCGGCGTGGACGCCGCGAACGTCGCCCAAAGAGCCGAAGCGATGCGCGCCGAGGGTCAAACGGTGATGTTTGTCGTGGCAGAAAACAAGGTGATCGGTTTGCTCGCGGTGGCCGATCCCATCAAGCCGACCACTCCGGAAGCGATTCGCAAGCTTCACGAAGACGGTGTGCGCGTCGTGGTGCTGACAGGCGACAGCCGTACGACGGCTCAAGCCGTCGCTCGCGCGCTGCGAATCGACGATGTCGTCGCCGAGGTCCTCCCGCAGGACAAGGCCGCCATCGTCAAGCGGCTCCAAAGCGAAGGCCGCTTCGTAGCCATGGCGGGCGACGGCATCAACGATGCACCGGCGCTCGCGCAAGCACAGGTCGGAATCGCAATGGGTACCGGCACCGACGTGGCCATGGAAAGTGCGGGAGTCACACTTGTGAAAGGCGATTTGCGAGGCATCGTTCGTGCGCGCCAGTTGAGCCGATCCACGATGCGAAATATCAAGCAAAACTTGTTCTTTGCATTCGTCTATAACTCCATCGGTGTCCCCGTAGCCGCGGGAGTCCTCTATCCCTTCTTCGGTCTGTTGCTGAGCCCCATCATCGCAGCCGCAGCCATGAGCTTCAGCTCGGTCTCCGTTGTGAGCAATGCACTGCGACTGCGACGCGTGCCACTGTGAACTCTCGACCGCCGTCGCTGATGCTATAATCACGCCATGACATTCATGACCGTCACGTACGAGCTACAAACCAAGCTCAAGCCGGAACAGTTCCGGGCGCTCGGGCAGTTCGCGAACACCTACGGTCTCCAGAAATTCCGCTTCGACGAAAAGACCAACCGCCTGCAGTTCGATTACGACGCCTCGCGGCTGAGGGAAACCGTGGTCGAGCACGTCTTGCGCCGGGCGAGGATCCCCGTGCTGCGCCGCGTCGCGCAAGCTTGACGTTCTCCCGATCGTCCGAAATCCGGCGCGTTGTGGAGTTCAGGCATGCTAATATTTACTGTCTACGTCCCGACATCTCGTAACCTTCAATGATGTGAGAGGGGTCTGAATTTGCCGTTATACGAATACAAGTGCGCCAAGTGTGGCCACCGCTTCGAAAAAATCGAAAGCCATTCGGCCTCCACGACGAAGAAGTGTCCGAAGTGCGGAGCCAAGGCGAAACGCCTGCTCGCCGCTCCCGCGATTCAATTTAAGGGGTCGGGGTGGTACGTCACCGATTATGCGGGAAAGGGGGCCGCGGCTGCGTCCGGCGAAGCACCCGGCGACGGCGCTGCTGCGAAAGCGCCGGAGAAGGCCGCCGAATCGAAACCGGCTACCTCGGGCAAGTCTGAAAGCACAGTCTCCAAGAAGAAGAAGTGACGCGGGGAATTACTTCGTCGCGTGCTGCCGCATGATTTGCTGGACCTGATTCTACCCCTGTTCGTTCGGTCCCCGCAGGTTGCGCCTCTACAACTTCAGTCCGCGCAGATACTCCCGGAACGCATCGCCCAATTTCGGGTTCTTCAGCGCGATTTCCACCGTCGCTTGAAGGAACCCCAGCTTGTCGCCGGCGTCGAAGGTTTTCCCTTCGTAGACGGTGGCGAACAGCCGGCCCTCCTCGGCCAGCCGGCAGAGGCCGTCGGTCAACTGGATTTCGCCCCCGGTGCCGGGCTTGGTCTCCGCGAGATAATCGAAAGTTTCCGGCGGCAGGACGTAGCGGCCTACAACGCCTAGATTCGAAGGAGCCTTTTCGGCGCTCGGCTTCTCGACAAGGCCCTTGACGCGCAACAGCCGGTCGCCCCACGAAGCTCCTTGCGAGGCTGCGGGCGCCGGGACCGGTTCGGCGTCGATGATTCCGTAGAGATGAAGGCGCTCGCGCGGCACTTTTTCAACGTGGATCGCTCCCCCACCGGTCGCTTCGTAGATTTCCGCCAATTCGCGCGTGGCGGGCACGGCCCCTTCCATGATGACGTCGCCGAGCAGAACGGCGAACGGTTCGTCGCCGACCATTTCGGCGGCGCACAGCACGGCGTGACCGAGCCCCAGCGCCTCGCTCTGCCGCGTGTAGCTGAAATGCAGCCCGCCGCAGATCTCGCGCACCATTCGCGCGTGCTCCGGCTTGCCGCGCTCCTCAAGAAAACTTTCAAGTTCCGGCGCGAAATCGAAGTGGTCCTCGATGGCGCTCTTGCGCCGGCCGGTGACGAAAATGATGTGCTCGATGCCGCTCGCGATGCACTCCTCGACGGCGTACTGAATCAGCGGCTTATCCACGACGGCGAGCATTTCCTTGGGCATCGCCTTGGTGGCCGGCAGGAAGCGCGTACCGAGGCCCGCCACGGGAAGCACGGCCTTGCGCACTTTTTTTCTTTTTATACTCATGATTGGCTAAACAGCTCCGGGGCCTCGCGCACGCGATCCAGCACGGAGAGGAAAGTCCGTCCCACCCAAAGCGCCTCCGCGTCTATGCTAGCATAGGGATTTTGGAGCATCTGCAAGATTAGGGCATGAGTGTGACCGCACGCGAACATCTCGTTCTCGGTATTGAGTCCTCCTGCGATGAGACGGCCGCGGCCGTCGTGGCCGGAGGAGTGCGGATTCTTTCGAACGTCGTCGCGTCGCAGGTGGATATCCACCGGAAATACGGCGGCGTGGTGCCGGAGCTCGCGTCGCGCGAGCATCTGCGGCAAATCGTGCCCGTGGTGCGCGAAGCCCTCGAACAGGCGCACGTCGAACTGAGAGACGTGGACGCCATCGCGGTGACGAATGGGCCGGGGCTGATCGGGGCGCTGCTCGTCGGCGTGACCTACGGCAAAGTCCTCGCGCTGGCTCTCGGCAAACCACTCGTCGCCGTGAATCATCTCGAAGGCCACGTTCATGCTGTGCTTCTCGAGGCGCACGGCGCGGGGCGAAGCCCGCAACTTCCCGCAGTCTGCCTGATCGTTTCCGGCGGGCACACCCTGCTCTACGAGGTGAAATCCGAAGCCACGAACGGCGCCACGCGATTTTCCTACGCGCGCATCGGCGGCACGCGCGACGACGCCGCTGGCGAAGCCTACGACAAAGTAGCGCGCATGCTGGCGCTCGGCTATCCGGGCGGGCCGATCATCGACCGGCTGGCGGCGCACGGCAATCCGCGCGGCGTCCGCTTCGGCGAGCCGAAGATGAGCAGCGGGAATCCGCACGATTTCAGCTTCAGCGGAATCAAGACGGCGGTGCTCTACCATCTGCGGCGCAATCCGCAGCTCCAGCCGGAAATTGATGCCCGTCGCCAGGCGCTTGCGCGAGGCGAGCGCAGCGCGGACGCCTTGCGCGCGCTTGCGAGCCCCGCGACGCTCGATCTGATCGCCAGCTTCCAGCGCACGGTCGTGGATGACCTCGTTGGGCGGACGCTGGCCGCGGCCGCAGAGCGCGGCGTGCGAACCGTTTTCGTCTCCGGCGGCGTGGCGGCTAATAGCGAATTGCGCCGCACCTTCGAGGCCGAGGCTGGGCCGCGCGGCATCGAAATCTACTTCCCGAGCCGCGCGCTTTCGACCGACAACGCCGCCATGATCGCCGCTGCCGGGTACGCTCGATTCCAGGCGGGCGAGCTCGCCGACGCCACGCTCAACGCCGAAGCCAATCTTCCTCTGTCCTGATTTTTGGCCGTCTCTGACCCCCCTTCGCGAGAGTGACGGGCAGAAGGAGGCAAAACGCTAAAGACCGCGGCGCTACACTCGAACCTTCGAAAATCATGTCACAGGATCAATTTGTTTTAACGATGAATTCGTGTCCGCCTTTACAGTCTG
>DATLWP010000285.1:0-1977 GCA_035576265.1 Candidatus Polarisedimenticolia bacterium | reverse complement strand
CCGCATGCAGCGCCGGCGCAAACAGAAATCCGATTCCGACCTCCTCGATGGCGCGAGCCACGCGCTCCGGCGGAAGATCGATCCGCACGCCGAGCTGTTCGAGGACGTCCGCCGACCCGCAGCGCGAGCTGATCGAACGGTTGCCGTGCTTCGCCACGCGCACGCCCGCGCCCGCCACGACGAACGCCGCCGCAGTCGAAATATTGAAGGTGCCGGAGGCGTCTCCCCCCGTGCCGCAGGTGTCCACCAAGGCTTCGTCGGCCGGCCGCGCGTGGCCCAACGAAATCGGGGGAGCGTGGCGGCGCATGGCCGTGGCGAAGCCGACCAGTTCGTCCACGGTCTCGCCCTTCATCCGCAGCGCGGTGAGCAGGCCGGCAATCTGCGCGTCGCTGGCGCAGCCGGAGAGAATCTGCTCCATCGCCGCTTCGGCTTCCACGCGCGAGAGATCCTCTCCCGCAACGATTTTTTCGAGCGCCTCGTGGATCATTTGCTTCTCGGCATTGCTTGCCCGGTTGTCTCGTTGCTAGTAAACTGCTTCGTTTCTGCTGTACGCAAATTCTAGCACTAATGGATGGGCAATGAAGATTCATGAATACCAGGCCAAGGCCATTATGGCGAAGTTCGCCGTTCCGGTGCCGCGTGGAGAAGTGGTCTTTCAAAAGGGCGAGGCGCGCGCCGTAGCCGAGCGGCTGGGGACTCCGGTAGTCGTCGTAAAGGCGCAGATTCATGCGGGAGGCCGCGGCAAAGCGGGGGGCGTGAAGCTGGCAAGATCCGCCGGCGAAGTCGCTGAGGTGGCCGAACGAATGCTGGGAATGAAGCTCGTCACAGCGCAAACGGGCGAGGAAGGGCGCATCGTCCGGCGGCTGCTGATCGAAGAGGGACTGGACATCCAGCGCGAGCTTTACCTGAGCATCCTGGTTGACCGCGCAGTGGGCGCGGCCGTGTTCATGGCCAGCTCCGCGGGCGGAATGGAAATCGAGGAAGTCGCGAAGGAGCGTCCCGAGGCGATCCTGCGCGAGACGATCGATCCGGCGACCGGATTTCAGCCCTACCATGCGCGCAAGCTTGCGTTTGGACTGGGCCTTTCGGTCGAGATGTTGAATGTCGCGGTGTCGTTCTTTCAGTCGCTCTATCGCGCGTTCCTGGAGACGGACGCATCGCTCGTCGAGATCAATCCCTGCGTGGTTACCGGGGACGGACGCCTGGTCGCGCTCGACGCCAAAGTGAATTTCGACGACAACGCGCTCTACCGCCATCCCGAATACAAGGAGCTGCGCGATCTGGACGAAGAGACTCCGCTCGAAGTGGAGGCCTCGAAGTTCAAGCTGAATTACATCAAGCTCGACGGCACTGTCGGCTGCATGGTCAACGGCGCGGGCCTGGCGATGGCGACAATGGACATCATCAAACTAAGCGGAGGGAGCCCGGCCAATTTCCTGGACGTCGGCGGCGGCGCGTCGGAAGAGCAGGTGAAGAACGCTTTCCGCATTTTGCTGAGCGATCCGAACGTCAAGGCGGTGTTCGTCAATATTTTCGGGGGAATCCTGCGCTGCGACATGCTGGCGAGCGGCGTAGTGAACGCGGCGAAGGAACTGCGCGTCAGGGTTCCCATCGTCGTCCGGATGGAAGGAACGAACGTCCAGCAGGGGCAACAGATCCTCCGGAATTCCGGGCTGAATTTCACCATCGCGAGCGGCATGAAAGACGGAGCGGAGAAGGTCGTCGCTCTGGCCGGAGGCGCGCGATGAGCGTTCTCGTCGATAAGAGCACGCGCGTGCTCGTGCAAGGCCTCACCGGCCGCGAAGGCAGCTTTCACGCGCAGCAGATGATCGAATACGGCACGAAGGTCGTCGGCGGCGTGACGCCCGGCAAGGGCGGGACGAAACACCTCGGCGTGCCCGTCTTCGATACGGTTGCGCAAGCGGTGCGGGCGACTGGCGCGAATGCCTCGGTGATTTTCGTCCCGCCGCCGTTTGC
>DATLWP010000284.1:0-9954 GCA_035576265.1 Candidatus Polarisedimenticolia bacterium | reverse complement strand
GACGCGCAGGGCGAGCCGTTCGTCGGCCGCGCGGGAAAACTGCTCACGCAGATGATCGAGGCGATGAGCCTTCGCCGCGAGGACGTCTACATTTGCAACGTCGTGAAATGTCGCCCGCCTGAGAATCGTCTGCCCGAGCGGGACGAGATCGCTACGTGCTCGCCTTACCTGGTGCGTCAGCTCGACGTGATCCGGCCCAAAGTGATCTGTTGCCTCGGCGCTTGCGCCGCGCAGACCTTGCTCCAGACCAACCAAGGCATCTCCCGGTTCCGCGGCGAATGGTTCGATTACCACGGCTCGAAATTGATCGCTACCTACCATCCGGCCTACCTGTTGCGCAATCCGAACGCCAAGGGCGAAGTCTGGAAGGACTTGCAAAAGGTGATGGGCGTCCTCGGCCTTCAGCCCAAGCGCCGCTAGTTCTTGTGCCGCAAGCAACTTCCTTCAGGAGCGTTCTCGACGTCACGACAGCTGCTTCCCGAAGCCCCGCGAATGGTTCCCGCTCTCTTCGAGCGTCGAGAAAGTCTCCGCCTACTTGACCTGGGAACACCACTCGGGACAATCTACTCAGCGTCGATCGCTCGCGGACGGACAGCATGGCTGAAATCGACATTAATCAGCGATCCGCCTGCACCGGGGGCTTGCACGTTCTGCTGCCCACGCTGGGGAGCATGGGCGACGTTTTGCCGGTCGTCGCGCTCGGCATGGCTCTCAAGAAACGCGGCCACCGGCCAACCGTCATCACCAACGAACTGTTTTCGGATACGATTCGTTCGGCCGGCCTCGATTTCATCGCCCTGGGTACCGCCGCCGAAGCGCGAGAGACGATCGCGGATCCGCGGTTGTGGCATCCTACAAAGGGACTTCAATGCATTGCTGAACGCCTCATTGTCCCGAACATTCCGCGCCTTTACGACATCCTCGCGCATCAGTCCAGCCCGAACGCGGTGGTGGCTGCCTCGGGTCTCTGTCTTGGAGCGCGGGTCGCACAGGAAAAGCTCGGGGTCCGCTTGGCAACGATCCATCTTCAGCCCTCGGTGCTTCGGAGCCTGGTGGACTCCGGCAGGTACGGACTCATCCCGATGGGCCCGCGCGTGCCACGTGCCGTCAAAAAGGCGCTGTTCTGGCTGTTCGATCACGTCTTCATCGACAAACACATTCTCCCCGGACTCAACACCTTCCGAGCCCAATTGGGCTTGGCTCCCGTACAGCGCGTCTTTCAAACGTATCTGCACTCGCCCCAGCTGGTCATCGGCCTGTTTCCCGAATGGTTTGCGCCGCCCCAGCCTGATTGGCCGCCGAACACGCAACTGGCTGGGTTTGTCCTTCCGGATGGCGGTGAAGATTTCGAAATCCCTGCGGAGGCGGACCAGTTCTTGAGCGCCGGGCCACGGCCCGTCATATTCACGGCTGGGTCGGCAGCGGCGACGCTCGAAAGATTCTTCCGTGAATCGGTTGAGGCCTGCCGCATAGGCGGGTTCCGCGCCTTGTTGGTCACCACTTACATGGATCAGCTTCCCGCGGTCTTGCCGTCCGACGTGCGCGCGTTTTCCTATTTGCCTTTCAGCCGCGTTCTTCCACGCTGCGCCGCGCTGGTCCACCACGGTGGGATTGGCACGCTGGCCCAGGCAATTAAGGCGCAGCTGCCGCAAGTGGTCGTGCCCAATTCACATGACCAGCCGGACAATGGCTATCGCGTCGAACGCCTGGGCCTGGGCTATCGTATCCAACCCGGGCGGTACCATGCGCGCTACGTGGCAAGCAGATTGGCCGAGCTAATGGTCTCCGCGGAAATCCGGCAACGCTGCCGCGACTTTGCTGCAAAGATTGATTCGGATGCGGCGCTCGGGCACGCCTGTAGCTGGATCGAACAACTTGCACAACACCCCAATTAATCCGTCTCCCGACGCTCTTCTGGAATGAGAACGTGTTGCGCTAGCTGCTAAACTGATCCGCACCGATGACTCCACGCTATTGCGAGGTCGCGCTCCCGGTTCCCCTTCGCTCGGCGTTCACCTATGCTGTGCCCGCGGCTTTCGATGGAGAAACTCTCGTCGGCCGCCGCGTGGTCGTCCCCTTTGGCAGGCGCACAATGATCGGGGTGGGCATCGCCGAATCGGATCGCGCGCCGGACGCTGCCCGCGTCAAATCCCCCGTCAAGGAAATCGCCGAACTGATGGACCCGCTTCCGGCCCTGCCACCGAAGGTGATCGAACTCGGCCACTGGGTCAGCCGCTACTACCTCGCTCCGGTTGGCGAGGCGTTCCGTGCCATGCTGCCCCCCGAAATCGAACTGCGTCACGAGCGCGAATATTCGCTCACCGATGACGGCCGCACCTACCTGCGAGAGCTTGCCGGCGGCGAAGAGATTACGGATGTCGAACGCGCCGAGCTGGAACTTCTGCGCCATTTCGACGGAGAGGAGTCTCGCTTGCCTTCCTCGCGCGTTCGCCGCTGGCCAGGCGCCGAAGCCAGGGCAGAAGCGCTCGTCCGCCGCGGCTATCTCGCAGCGCGCGAAGTGCTGCGTCATCGAAAGACACGCATGCAAAAGATTGTCGCGTGGAATCCGGCTGGCGGCGAATCGCAGGCGGGCACGGCCGAAGCAAGAATCCGTGAAGTGCTTACGGCTACGCGCGGACCTCTGCCCCTTCCGCTCCTGCTGGAAAAAGCCCACGTTTCCCGCGCCGTGATTCAGCGGTTGGAAAAGAAGGGCCTCCTCTTAACGTGGGAAGAACCGCTCACGGCCGCCGAAGATCCCTGGGACACCGACTTCACTCCGCCCGCGAACGTGCTGAATGACGAACAGAAGGAAGCGCTCGGCGAGATCTGGCGCTGGCTCGTGGCGCGTGAATTCGCGGCCGGACTGCTCCACGGCGTCACCGGCAGCGGAAAGACGGAGGTCTATCTCGGCGCGATCGACGCGGCGCTTTCGCGCGGCAAGACGGCCATCGTCCTGGTGCCCGAAATTGCGCTCACGCTGTGGGTCGGGCGCCTCGTGCGCGCGCGCTTCGGCGACTCCGTAGCCGTGCTGCACAGTGGCTTGCCGGATATCGAACGCGCGCGCGAGTGGTGGCGCGCTCGTCGTGGCGAGGTTCGCGTGGTGGTCGGCACGCGCTCCGCCGTCTTCGCGCCCCTCGAAAATCTCGGGCTCATCATCGTCGACGAGGAGCAAGAGGCGAGCTACAAACAGGAGGAAACCCCGCGCTACCACGGCCGCGACACGGCCGTCTATCGTGCCCGCCTGGAAGGCGCCGTCGCGCTGCTCGGCTCGGCCACTCCTTCGCTTGAGACGTACCACAACGCGCGCGCCGAAAAATATCGCCTGCTCAGGCTCGTGTCCCGCGTCGAAAACCGCCCGCTGGCCGAAGTTCGCATCGTCGACTTGCGCGAGGAATTTCGCCGCCAGCATCGCGCCGCGCCCGTTTCGGAGACGCTCCGCGCCGCCATCGCGTTGCGCCTCGAAGAGCGCACGCAGGCAATGGTGCTCATCAACCGGCGCGGCTACTCATGGTCGCTCCTCTGCCGCAGTTGCGGAGCGCTCGTCCAATGTCAGAATTGCAGCATCGCGCTGACGTATCACAAGAGCCGCCAGCGCCTCGAATGCCATTATTGCGGCTATTCCGTCCGACCGCCCAAGCAATGCCCGAAGTGCCACGGCGAGTACATGTATTTCGTGGGAGACGGCGCCGAACGCGTCGAGGAATACCTGCGCGAAACATTTCCTGGCGCCCGCATCGCGCGCCTCGACCGCGACACCGTGCGAACCAAGCGTGAATATCAGAAAGTGCTGGGTGCGTTCGCGAATGGCGAGATCGATGTTCTCGTGGGAACGCAAATGGTGGCCAAGGGCCACGACTTCCAGCGCGTCACGCTGGTTGGCGTCGTCGCTGCTGATCTGGCGCTCGGCCGCCCGGACTTTCGCGCCGCGGAGCGCACGTTTCAGCTGCTCACCCAAGTGGCGGGGCGGGCAGGTCGCGGCGAGCTATCGGGAGAAGTTCTGATCGAAACGTATTATCCCGAGCACTACGCGATTCAGCATGCAACGCAGCAGGACTACACCTCATTTTACGAGAAGGAAGCCCACTTCCGGCGCGTCCTGCACTATCCGCCGTTCACCGCGCTCGCCAACGTGCTCGTGCGCGATCGCAAAATCGAGAACGCCATCCGCTGGTCCCGGGCTCTGGCCGGTTACTTCGCGCCATTTGAGGAGCGCGGCGTGAAGACCCTCGGTCCCGCCGCGGCGCCGCTGGCGCGCCTGCGCCGCGACTATCGATTCCAGTTCCTGCTGAAATCGCCGCACCGCGCCGCTCTCGGAAAGGCGCTCGCCGGCTGCCTCGATTTTTGCGCGGCGAAGCAAATCCCGGAAACAGCCATCCTCGTCGACGTGGATCCCGCCACTCTTTCCTAGCTACGGCGTCATCGCCGGCCACGGCGTAAAACACAGCAAAAAAATCACAAGCGCCGCCACCGCCCACGCACGCCGCGAGGGGTCGAGAGGCTCCCAGCGGTCGAGCAGCGGCGGATGCTGAAACCGCAGCGACAACAGCAGCAAAATCATGCCCCAGAGGGCCCATCCGGGCCAGCTGAAGAGTCCGAGCGCCACCAGGCTCAATCCAACCCCTAGCGAGATGCGCCTATGATAACGGCTCGCGAGGCTGTAAACGATGTGCCCGCCGTCGAGCTGCCATGCGGGAAGCAGGTTCAGCGCCGTGGCAAACAATCCCACCCACGCCGCACGCCCCACCGGATGGAGCAGCACCCAGTCTGGATTCACGCCGGGATGAAACAACTCCATCAGCAGCCGCATCAGAGGCGGAGTCCCGAAGAGAATCGCCGCGTTCTCCTGTACTCCTGGAACCACCTTCGACACTGCAATCGCCCAGGCCATAGCCGGCACCGCGATAATGAATCCCACCACGGGCCCGGCCAGGCCGACGTCAAACAGCGCGCGGCGCGTCGTGATCGGCGAGCGAATGCGAATGAACGCGCCGAACGTCCCGAAGAGCGTCGGCGCGGGAATGAAATAGGGATAGCTGACGTCGATCTTGTAATACTTGCCGGCAAAGTAGTGGCCCAATTCGTGCGCCAGCAGGACCAGCATCAGCGTAAACGAAAAAGGAATGCCGAGCGCCAGGACGCTCGGATGCTCAAACGCCACGGCGACCATTGCGAAGGGATTCTCGTCGCCGGAAAAGGGTTCGCGATTCTGCGCGTAGGATTGCGCGAATTCCGCGCCCACGGCGAGCGTCGAGAGCACCGTGAGCAAAAACAGAAGCAGGGCCGGCCAGAGCGGGCGCCGCGCGCGGACTGCAGGCTGCGGAAGCTCCACGATCCGCGGAAACTCCAAATCGATAATCTCGACCGGTATCCGGCCGTGCCCGTTGCCTTCGCTCAAGTTCTCACACTCACAAGCTTCATGAAAATTGGATGCGGCGCGACGGCGCCGCGCTTCCGCATTGGTTTCACGCGTGTCCGCGCCGGCCCGCTGCGCCGGGCGAAAAATCAGGACTTGGCGGAGGAAGCCGGCAATGCTTGGAGCTCTTTGCCGGGCTTGAAACGCACAGCCTTACCGGGCGGGATGTTAACTTGCTGTCCGGTGCGTGGGTTGCGGCCGATTCCGGTCTTGCGCGGTTTGACGTTGAACACGCCGAAGCGCCGCAGTTCGATGCGGTCACCGCGTCCGAGCGCGTTCTTCATGGCGTCGAAGACGGCCTCGACCGCCTGTTCGGCTTTGCTCCGGCTGATATTCGTCTTCTGCACGATGGCGTTTACGATGTCGAGCTTGATCACAGGAGCCTCCCGCTGACCGGAAGCCTATGCTAGACAGGGGGTTGCAGGTTGTCAAGCGCGATGCCCTGTAATACACTGCGCAACCGGCGATCGCAAGGGGATCGTCGGTCCGAATCCGCTGCGGCGGAGCAAGCGTCTTTCTTCCGGTGTCCGTCTTCCCGGGTTGCCGCCAGCAGAGAGCAAGCAACCTGCGCCCCGGTGCAGCGAAGAGAGTGCCGCAGACGAAATTTTCATTCCCGAGGAGAACGCGATGTCGGTGAAGCCGGACAAATGGATTCGCAAGATGGCCCGCGAGCACGGCATGATCGAGCCTTTCGAAGATCGCCAGGTTCGCGAAGGCGTGATCAGTTTCGGTGTGTCGTCCTATGGCTACGACATGCGCGTTGCCGACGAGTTCCGCATCTTCACCAACGTGAATTCCACGACCGTCGATCCGAAAAACTTTGACGCGAAATCCTTCGTCGAATTCAAGGGCGCGGTTTGCATCGTGCCGCCAAATTCGTTCGCGCTCGCGCGCTCCGTCGAATTCTTCCGCATCCCGCGCAACATTCTCACCATCTGCGTTGGAAAATCCACGTACGCGCGCTGCGGCATCATCGTCAACGTCACGCCGTTCGAACCCGAGTGGGAAGGCTTTGTCACGCTCGAAATCAGCAATACCACTCCCCTGCCCGCCAAAATCTACGCCAACGAGGGTCTCTGCCAGGTCGTCTTCTTTGAATCCGACGAGGAATGCGAAATCTCCTACAAGGACAAGAAGGGCAAGTATCAGTCGCAGCAAGGCATCGTACTGCCAAAAATCTGAGCAGCCGATGAAGATGGCCATCTGGAGGGTGGCTGCTTCGGAACCGCCGAGGGATCTTCCCGGATGGCCGACAGATCTCTCGATCGAATCGCGGCGCCCAATACTCTTGATTCAGTCTAAGTTTAGTATTACTTTAATGTGCGTGGAGCCGGTGCCGAGGTCGGATATCCAGAAGTATCTGCGCGAGCGCGGCCTGCGTTGCACGCCGCAGCGCTTCGCGGTGCTCGACTTGCTGGTCAACCATCCGGGGCATCCCACCGCCGAAGAGATGTTTCGGCAGATCAACCGCGCCGACCCGCGCGCTTCCCGCGCGACCATTTACAATACCCTGCGCGCCCTGATGGACGCCGGGCTGGTTCGCGAATTCGTGCAAGAGGGCCGTTCGTCCCGTTTTGGGGCGCACGTCGGCAGCCATCACCACTTTCTGTGCGATCGTTGCGGCAAGCTCGAGGATATCGAATGGTTCAGCGTCGCGGGACTTCCCCGCCGGCGCGAGGTCGGACGGCGCAAAGTGCGCGAGTACGAACTCGTTTTCCGGGGCGTATGCGAATCCTGCAGCGCGCCGCGTGCACGCAGAAAGCTCTCAATTCATTAAGCTAGACAGTTCCATACGAACTATTCGAAGAAAACTAGAACACGATCGGAGAGAGACATGGACGCAAAGACTGATACGAAAGCAGGTAAGTGCCCGGTCATGCACGGAACCACGAATGTTGGAATGAGGTCGAACAGCGACTGGTGGCCGAAGCAGCTGAACCTAAGGATTCTTCGCCAGAACTCGCCCCAGTCCGATCCCATGGGCGAGGACTTCAACTACGCCAAGGAGTTCAAGAAGCTCGACTTCAAAGCGCTGAAGAAGGACCTCCGCGCGCTGATGACGGACAGCCAAGACTGGTGGCCGGCGGATTTCGGCCACTACGGGGGGCTCTTCATTCGCATGGCGTGGCACAGTGCGGGCACGTACCGCATCGGCGATGGACGCGGCGGCGCCGGTGCCGGCCAACAGCGCTTCGCGCCGCTCAACTCTTGGCCGGACAATGCGAACCTCGACAAGGCGCGCCGCCTGCTTTGGCCGATCAAGCAGAAATACGGCCGGAAAATCTCCTGGGCCGACTTGATGATTCTCGCCGGCAATGTCGCGCTCGAGTCAATGGGCTTCAAGACGTTCGGCTTTGGCGGCGGGCGCCCCGATGTGTGGGAGCCTGACGAAGCCGTGTACTGGGGCAAGGAAGACATCTGGCTTGGCGACAAGCGCTACACGGGCGACCGGGAGCTCGAGAATCCGCTCGCTGCCGTGCAAATGGGTCTCATCTATGTGAATCCGGAAGGACCGAACGGCAAGCCGGATCCGCTTGCTGCTGCCAAGGACATCAGAGAAACCTTCGCGCGTATGGCCATGAACGACGAGGAAACGGTCGCGTTGATTGCGGGTGGTCATACCTTTGGCAAAACCCACGGCGCCGGCGATCCAAAGCTTGTTGGCCCCGAGCCCGAGGCCGCGCCCATTGAGCAGATGGGCCTCGGTTGGAAGAGCCGTTATGGCACAGGCAAAGGCAAGGACTCGATCACCGGCGGCCCGGAAGTCACCTGGAGTCAGACGCCAACGAAGTGGAGCAACTACTACTTCGAGAATTTGTTCGGCTACGAATGGGAGCTGACCAAGAGCCCGGCCGGCGCCTATCAGTGGAAAGCGAAGAACGGCGCCACGCCAATACCGGATGCCTTCGACCCGTCGAAGCGTCAAGCGCCAACCATGCTGGTCACGGACCTCTCTTTGCGGGTCGATCCGGCCTACCAGAAAATCTCCCGGCGCTTCTACGAACATCCGGATGAGTTCGCAGACGCGTTTGCGCGCGCGTGGTTCAAGCTCACCCACCGCGACATGGGCCCGCGTTCGCGCTATCTCGGCCCGGAGGTCCCGAAGGAGGAGCTGATCTGGCAAGATCCGATCCCCGCTGTGAGTCATAAGCTCATTGGGGAGCGGGAGATTGCTGCTCTGAAGGCCAAGATCCTCAAATCCGGACTGTCCATCTCCGAACTGGTCACTGCGGCTTGGGCCTCGGCGTCGACGTTCCGCGGCTCCGACAAGCGCGGCGGAGCGAACGGCGCGCGGGTCCGTCTTGAACCCCAGAAGGACTGGGAGGTCAACCAGCCCGCCCAACTAGCGAAGGTGTTGCAGAAACTCGAAGCGATCCAAAAGCAGTTCAACACTTCGAAGTCCGGCGGAAAGAAGGTCTCTCTTGCCGACCTGATCGTGCTGGGCGGCTCAGCTGCGATCGAGCAGGCGGCAAAGAAGGCGGGCCACAAGGTGACCGTTCCCTTCACGCCCGGTCGCACCGATGCGTCGCACGAGCGAACCGATGTGGAGTCCTTCACCTATCTCGAACCGGTCGCGGACGGGTTCCGCAACTATCTCAAGGCCAAGTTCAGCGTATCGGCGGAGGAGCTGCTGATCGACAAGGCGCAACTGCTGACGCTGACCGCGCCTGAGATGACGGCTCTCGTTGGTGGCATGCGCGTGCTAGGAACGAACTTCGGCAAGTCGCAACACGGCGTCTTCACGAAGCGGCCAGAGACGCTGACCAACGACTTCTTCGTGAACCTCTTGGACATGAGCACCGAGTGGAAGGCGACTTCGGATGAAAACGTGTTCGAAGGACACGACCGCGCGAGCGGCAAACGGAAGTGGACCGGCACGCGTGTCGACCTCGTCTTCGGTTCGAACTCCGAGCTGCGTGCCCTTGCCGAAGTCTATGGCTCCGCCGACGCGCAAGAGAAATTCGTAGCCGACTTCGTGGCGGCCTGGACCAAGGTAATGAACGCTGATCGCTTCGACCTTGCTTGATCTCTGCTAAGGCGCGATACGCACACGGCAACACTGAAAGGCAGCAAGACGCGCAAAAACCTGACGTAAGCATTCGCCGGCGAATCGCAAGCCGGCCGGCGTTACCTCTATTTCGCCAAGCAGGCCGGCGTGGAAGTTTATTTCGGCGTCGCCGGCCTGCTCCGCGATACGGCGGTCGGCGAACGCACTTCGGCGATCGGCGATTCCCGGTAAATCGGCGACACGCGAATCGGTTCGGTGCAATACATCAATTCAAGCTCTCACCCGCGCAAATCGGCGCTTGGAGCCGCGGCGCGAAAATCGCGATCGATCATTCACACAATCGCGCCGAGCGCCCGCTTACCGAAGCTGAACTCGCCGAACTTTCTCACGACCTCCTCTGAGCCATGTGAGGAGTAAAATCGCCGCCATGGCCATTCCCGCGGGCCTCCATCTCGGCACCTCCGCATTCACGGCCGCAGGCTGGGAAGGCTCGTTCTATCCCGCCGGGATGAAGCCCGCCGCATTCCTGACG
>DATLWP010000283.1:0-7255 GCA_035576265.1 Candidatus Polarisedimenticolia bacterium | reverse complement strand
GCACTGATACTTCTCTTCGAAGTGAAGTATCAGTGCCAGACATAGCCTCCGCTCGCACCAATCGTGTGACATGCCTGGCACTGATACTTCACTTCGAAGAGTTGTTTGCCGAGCGTAGCCATCTGCGGCGTGAACTCCTTTGTGTCGATTGCGGCCGAATCCACGTCGGGGTTCTGCAGTACCGTCTCGACGTAATCGGCGATAACTGTCGCATCGCGATCGGACATATTGAATCGCGGCATCCGGAAAGTCAGTGTCGGCCGCAGTGTTTGTGGGCTCTTCAAAAATCGGATCAGCCATTCGCGTTGTGCCCGGCTACCTTCATACGAGAGATCCGGTGCAAGCGTGCCACCGTAGCCGTTGAACGAGTGGCAGTCGTAGCACTTGTAGCGCTCGTACAGCTTCCCGAATTCGCCGGCGGGTTGAAATTCCGCCTTCGGCCGCGGGACGATCAATTTCTGCATTCCGCTGGTCGCGGGAGTTCCGGTCATGCTGAGCAACGCCGTGGTTACCGCGTCCAGATCGGCCGGCGAAAGGCTGAATTGGGGCATGCGCGCCGCCGGATTCACGGAAAGCGGATTCGTTATCTTCGCTTCGATGTAAGAGATCAAGTTCCTCGGGATCGTCGACTCGCCGAAGGAAAGCTGAGAAACATTCTTGGCGCCGAGTGCGGAGAGATCCGGACCAAAATCCTTTTGCAAGCCGGTCCCTTTGATGAGGTGGCAGCTCGCGCAGCCCTTTTCAGTAAACAGCCGCCGCCCGAGTTTCACCTCGTCGTCCGTTGGCGCGCCCAATTGAGGGACATCGCTCAGCAGATCGGGATCGGTCAGTTTGGTCTCGACGTATTGCGTGATCTGATACAGGTCCTGGTCCGTCCAGTTGTATCGCGGCATCTTGCTGTGTGGCAGGTAGGACTGCGGATCTCGCAGCCATGCGATCAGCCATTCGGGCTTTACCTTGCTGCCGACTTTCGTCAGCTCCGGACCGATGTCGCCGCCGATGAGCTGCGTTTCTCCTGCACGCGTAACCGCAAGTGCGTGGCACGTCGAACAAAACATTTCGCGAAAACGCAGCTCGCCCTGGTCGGTCAGGTCAGGCCTCTTTGACCAGGCCGCGACTACTCGCGGGTCGATTTTGTATGGTGTGATCGGCTTCTCCCGCTGGGTGCTCAAGAATGCCGAAAGAGCTCGCAACTCTTTCTCGGTTAGTCGGAACTTCGGCATGCGCGGATTTTGCGCGATACCGTCCACGGTGACGTTGCCGTCGGCGTCGGTGACGGTCCGCGGGTCTTTCAGCCACTTGTAAATCCATTGGCGGCTTACCTTGGTCCCCACGTTTGTGAGATCAGGGGCCAGCATGACGGGCCGATCGATGTCCTGCAGCTCGTGGCAGCCCGTGCAATTAAACCGCGTGATCAATTCGCGCCCGCGGTTCAATTGAGGCGTTTCGGGGAGGCTGTCGCGGTGGCATCCTCCGCAGGCACCCTGGATGAAATGGTCCGGCAGCATCGGCTGCTCCCACGCCAAAGTCGTCTCGTGTGCTTCTGCCACCTCCGTGGCCGGGCCTTGTCCGCGGTGGCAAACTACGCAGCCCCACGTAAGAATGTTGTGCGGAACCGCCGGATGGCTACGGAACGGCTGTGGCACGGACGCAGCAGCGAGGCTGAGCTGGCTGATCCCTTGGTGGCAGGTTGTGCAACGATCCACCACACCCATATCGGGAATCCAGATCTGGTTGATTGTTGGCTCGAAATCCGCAAGCAGGCGCTTTGTGTCGGGGCGGGTGCGTGCGTACCGCTCATACGCGCGTTCATACCGCTTCCACTCGCGGTTCATGTCCTTGATGGGTGAAATGGCCAATACGATCAAGAATGCGACGCTGCTGATCGTAAATGCCCATCGCATGCGGTTTGAGATCTTTCCCATCTCCTTAGTGGGCATGGGTTCTCCACGGCAAGACGAAGGACCAGCCGGGGCCACGGAAGAAGGTCCCCATCACGGTGAGCGTGATCGACACAACGATAAACCAAGTCATGATCCACCAGGACAGCGGACGGTTGGAGAGGTAATCGGACCAGCGTCGCCTCCCTGCGGGGACGTAATACGCATAGAGCATCAGTGCCGCAACCAGCAGCGATGGCACAAGCAGCGGCCAGGAGGTTGCCTCCACCAGGTCCACCAGACTGGTCGTCGTGGCCTCCTTGACTGCGAATACGCCAATAAATGCGATCAGTGCGGCCAACGAAACAATGAAAGCAACGAGGCGCCCATGCCGATCCTTCGCCCAAATCGGCTCGCCTTTTACGTTGACCGGGAAGTAGGGAATCACTACGAGCGCAATGACAACCAGTGTGGGAATGATTATTCCGGCAACTAATGGCGGAAAATAATGCAGCAATTCCTGCAAGCCCAGGAAATACCATGGCGCCTTCGCTGGATTTGGCGTCAGGAGGGGGTTAGCAAGTTGCTCGAGCGGAGCGTCCCACGCAAGTGAAACCAATACGAGGCCGATGACCAAGACCTGCAATGCGACGGCTTCGCGCAGCAGGAGGTGAGGGTAGCTCATCACCTGGCGCGGAACTTCGCCCTTCACTTTGGCGGACGTCTTACGCGTAATGAACACGATGCGCTGGGGATTCTTTAACGCATCGGAACCGAAACCGGCCTCGTGGCTACTCTTCTTTGGGTCCATTGTCCTCTCTTACCGTCAACCCTCCGTCTTTCTGCACGCGCCAGAAATGAACCGCAACGAGCAAAATCGCAATCAGGGGAAGGACCACGCAGTGCAAGACATAGAAACGCAATAGAGCGTTTGGTCCGACGATATGCCCTCCTAGCAGGAGGAAGCGGACCTTGTCGCCCAGGAATGGCATGGATTTGATGATGTTCGTTCCCACCGTTATGGCCCAGAAAGCCAACTGGTCCCACGGCAGCAGATACCCGGTGTAGCTGAGAAAAAGGGTGAGCAGCAGTAATATCACGCCCACCACCCAATTGAACTCATGAGGCGGTTTGTAGCCTCCACGGTAGAAAACGTGAAACATGTGGGCGAACACGATGATTACCATGAGGTGCGCCGCCAGACGGTGCAGGTTCCGCAGGAGGATCCCGCTCGAAACCACAAAGCGCAGGTCTTTCATGTCGTTGTATGCCTGCGGCACCGCCGGGTGGTAGTAGAACATCAGAAGGATTCCGGTGAGGGTCAGGATTCCGAAGAGAAGAAACGCAATGGAACCCAAGTAGTAGGTGGCGCGGACGCGCAGTGATTTTTCCCGCACTTTGGCGGGCACAAAGTGCAGGAAGATATTGCCGAAGATCGCTAGACTGCGCGTACGATTCGTCAGTGCCGGACCGCGTCGGAATACGGACTTCCAAACGCGCGTAGCCCTCAGCCGGTCGAGCGCATCATGTAACGTAGTAGTGGCCATCGCCTATACCTTTAGAACCTTGCTTGGATCAACAACCTCCAACTTGTTCACCTGCAGTTCGCCGTCGACCGTCAGCGTAATCTCGTAATGCGGCAAGGGGCGCGGAGCTGGCCCCGCCACCTTGACTCCGCTGGGCTGAAACTTACTTCCATGGCAAGGACACTCGATCAAACCATCTTCGGGTTTCCACTGCGTGATGCATCCGAGATGGGTACAGATCGATGAAAGAGCATAAAAACCGTCTGGTGTCCGCACGATATAGACTTGTTGGTCCGGTAGATTTGTAACCGTATTGATGGGGTACAGATCGGGGTTTCCTGCGCGGAATTTGGTCGGCGGCTCAAAAAGGACATTTGGAGATAAATACCGGTAACCAACGACTGCCGAGCCGGCCCCCGCGATTCCCAGCGCGCTGAATGCGATTTCGTTCAGAAAGTCACGCCGGTTGACGTCTACGCTTTGTTCTGAAGGTTTTTGGGGATCATTCTTGGGTTTATCGGATTCGCTCATTTCTGTACGACAATCTCCTCGATTGGGATCAGGTTCGGCTCATGGTCAAAGACCTCATACGCTTCCATTGTGATCGTATGTGCGGGGCAGCGCTCTGCGCAGAGGCCACAACGGATGCAGATGGTCTCGTCCTTCACCATGACGGAGCCTTCGATTGCACCGAGATTTCCAGCCTCGAGATGTTGCAGCGCCCACGAGTAATTCGAGTCCTCCTCGCTCAAGACGGCCTTCGTTTCCTCGGAGAAAATGAACTGGTTTAGCGGCACGAGGCGCAGGCAGTTTTCGGGACATACATCCACGCAGCCTCCGCAGAGAATACATTCCGTTCCTTCCGCTTCGTTGCCGTCGAAGATCGTGTTGATCCAGCATCGCAGGCACCGCGAGGCCTCGGCGCGGGCCTGTTCTTCCGTATAGCCGCTCTCGACTTCTACCACTCCGGTCCTGCGGTCGATCGGAATTATCGGAACGGGAAGTCGGGAGTATTCGTCGAAGTGTCCGGCCATCTCGTGGTGATCGAGCACTGTGATCAGCACGTGCTTCGGCTTGGGCTTCCAATCGGGACCGCGCAAGTAGCGGTCGATTCCTTCGGCGGCCCGTTTGCCGTCGGCGACTGCGCTAATGATCAACCGCGGCCCGAAGGCGATGTCCCCCGCGGCGAAAATACCGGGCGACGTGCTCATGAGCGTTTCCGGATCGATCTTGATCGTGCCCTGGCGAGTTGTTTCGACTCCGTCTTCGGGCTTTAGGAAAGAAAGGTCGGACGCCTGGCCGATGGCGAGGATGGCCGTGTCACAGCCTATAACCGATTCGGAGCCCTCTTCGAAGACTGGATTGAAGTGGTGGTTTGCGTCGAAGACAGAGGTGCAACGGATGGTCTCGAGTCCGGTCAACTTCCCGTTCGCACCCATAAACCGCTTGGGCCCCAGCGAAGGATGAATCTTGAGCCCTTCCTCCATGCCCTCTTCGATCTCTTCTTTGAACGCCGGCATTTCTTCCCTGGATTCGAGGCAGACGAGTTGTACTTCGCGCGCACCCATGCGCAAAGCGGCGCGGGACACGTCCATCAGTTCCTTCATCGCCACGCTCATCTCGCTCTCGCTTAGGCTGTCGGGCAGGAGGGAACTGCTCAGTGTTTCCAGCGTTAGCTTCTGCTGCTGGCGTAGGGCCGAACGCGCGACGTCGATCGCGACGTTGCCGCCGCCGATCACAATCACCTTCTTGCCGATCGAGAAGCGGTAGCCCAGGTTGACGTTCAAGAGGAAATCGATTCCCTTGACCACACCGTCGAGATCGTTGCCGGGAATGTTGAGATCCCGGCTGCGATGTAAACCGAACGCCAGAAGGATGGCTTTGTAGCCCTGCTTTCGCAAATCGGCCAGGGTGAAATCCTTCCCGAGGCGCTTGTTCAATCGCAACTCGGGGCCGAGGTCGAGAATTTCACGGACCTGCGCCTGCAAGACGTCACGCGGAAGGCGATATTCAGGAATACCGAGATGCAGCATCCCTCCCGGGGTCGGCGCCGCCTCAAAAATCGTGACCTGATACCCGAGCAGCGCCAAGTCGTGCGCTGCGGAAAGTCCGGCTGGCCCAGAGCCGATGATCGCCACCTTCTCCGGATGCCGGACCGCTGGCTTTTCCGGAAACATTTCGATCGGGTGTCGCGATTCCGGACCGTATCGCTCAGTCAGAAACCGTTTGAGTGCGCGAATCGATATGGCGGAATCGAATTTGCCTCGCCGACAGTCGGTTTCACATGGATGGCCACAGACACGGCCGCAGATCGATGCAAAAGGATTGGGAGTGCGCGCGTAGCGGTACGCCTCCTCGTATCGCCCTTCGGCAATCAAAGAGACGTACCTTCCGGCTTGCGTGTGGACCGGACAGGCTTTCATGCAAGGGAAATTCGATTCCAGCCAGTCCAAGTCCACGAGCTTCGTGCGAGCTTCCACCACGTGCGCAGCTCCCTCTGCCTCGATTGGGACTTATTTTTTCACGACGAGGTCGACGGTCGCCGTGCCAGCTCCGACAGTCACCGACTGCGTCGTAGGTTTGCCGTCCTCACTCCAAGTCTTCAGCGTGTACGTACCCGGTGGCACGTTCTTGATTTCGAACGCACCTGCCTTGTCCGTAACGGCAAAGTATGGCGTAGGAACGACGATAATGTAACCGGACATTTCAGGATGGACATTGCAGAGGAGAGGTACAACGCCCACATCGTTGAATTGGAACGGCTTCTCCTGGCCCTTCGGCCAAGTCCCCATGTTGTGCGTCAGCCTCCTGTTACGATTAATGGATGGCCAATACACGTTATGGCCGACGGGATCGCTATTCAGGAACTCGACCGTGGTTCCCTTGAGAACGACCATCACGTGAGGCACGAACTTCAGTCCCTTCTGGTCCATAACCTCGTGCTTCGCCGGCGGGGGGAATTCTTTACCGGCGATCGCGTCGACATACACGGCGATATTCTCCGCTGAACGTATTCCTTGCACGGAGACCTTTCCTTTTACATCGCCGGCCGATGCATGGCTGGCAAGAGACAGTGTGCCGAGAAAAATGGCTGACACCCATACTGCCCGCTTAAGAAAGCTCATTCCTAACTCTCCTCTCCCAATATTGGTGACCCATTCGGACCGCGCAACCACAACGCGGCCTAGAAGACAAAATCGGTTCCGGCCACAAAGCCGTTGGCACGGAAGAATCGAGTGCAGTCGCAGACCGGATTGAAGTACGGCTGCTCGAACGCCCGCTGGTATTCGAAACCGACCTTGATGTTGGCCCGCACCAGCATCTGGACTCCCGGGCTAAACCGGTTCCGCGTGGTGTAGCGGGAGAGTCCAGCCCCGTAATCGGCAGGCGAGTTCACGAAATCGTAGCGCATGGTGCCAATGAGCCACGGATAGAACCAGTATTCGGTTTCGCCGAATCCTCCCGTGTACGTCACAGGGCGTGCGCGCACGATTCCTTCCTCGATAAAATGGTTGGCGTCATGACCGAACATTCCGAGTCCCCATAGCTCCAGGTTGCGATACTTGAAGCGGAGATCGCCTCCGACTCGGTAGAACGGCTCTTTAAGTGCAGGAATCAAGTCCCCGACAAACTGAGCATTGCGCCCGTAAAGACCGAAAGCACCGACCCGTACGGAAGTGTGATCGCGCGGCCCGGTTGGCCCGGCAGCCTGAACCTCTTTTCGTACGGCGGGGTCCCGTTCGAGATTGAACCGCTGGGAAACGCGCACGTAGACATCTTTGAAATTATTCATTGGGCCGTCGGCGTTATTGTCGTTCACGAACGCCACCGACCATGAGAAGTTGCCGT
>DATLWP010000282.1:0-3459 GCA_035576265.1 Candidatus Polarisedimenticolia bacterium | reverse complement strand
CCCGCTGCCGCGGCCGCCCTCTCCAGCGCGGCCTTGACACCGTGCCCCTTGAACGTGCGCGTCGGCGAGAACTCCCCAAGCCTGTGTCCCACCATCTGCTCGGTGATATACACGGGAATGAACTTCTTGCCGTTGTGCACCGCGATGGTATGACCAACCATCTCTGGCAAAATCGTCGAGCGGCGCGACCACGTTTTGATTACCTTCTTTTCGTTTCGCGCGTTCAGCGCTTCCACTTTTTCTTGCAGGTGGACGTCGATGAACGGGCCTTTCTTGAGCGAGCGCGGCATCGGTGTTCTTACTCCTCCACCCGGCGCAGCTTGATCCACTGCGCGCGGCGCAGCTTACGGAATCCCCGCACGGGTCCGGGCACTCGGTGCGAGAGCGGGCAGAAAGGACATACGAAGCGCGTTCCCTGCGCGTTCGGGATTTTCTCTACGATCACGGCCCAGCCCGCCCGGCACAGGCGGAACAACACTTGGGGCGGAGGCGCGAGCCTTGATGCGACCTTCGCAGCAGGCTTGCTTACGGGTTTCGCCGCCGGCCTCGCGGCACGCCGCGGAACCGCTTTTCGCGCACGCGCCGGCCGCCGGTGAGCCCGTCTCGACGTTCGTGTGGCTGTCATAAGGGTGCTCTCAATTCTCCGCCGCGCCGGATTCATTTTTACCACTCCAACAAACTACGGCTTGCGCCGTTCAACAATCATCCGGTCGCTGCGACGCTTCTTGCGCGTCTTCGCGCCCAGAGTGGGAAATCCCCAAGGTGTCTGCGGGTGATTGCCCTTCACGCGACCTTCACCACCGCCATGCGGGTGGTCAACCGGGTTCATGGCCACGCCGCGCACCGTGGGGCGCTTGCCATGCCACCGCGTGCGTCCGGCCTTCCCGTAGGTCACATTCTCATGGTCCAGATTCCCGAGCTGGCCGATCGTGGCCATGCAGTCCACGCTGAACCGTCTCACTTCCCCCGAGGGCAGTTTGACCAGCGCAACATCACCTTCTTTGCTCAGAAGCTGCGCCGCCCCTCCTGCCGCGCGGACAACCTGGGCCCCCTTACCGGGATAGAGCTCGAGGTTGTGCACCATGGTGCCGGGCGGTATGTGGCGGAACGTCAGCGCGTTGCCGGGGAGAATATCCGCACCCTCGCCATTCTGAACCGTCATTCCCACTTCGAGGCCCACCGGCTGCAGGATGTAGCGCTTTTCGCCGTCGGCATAGTGCAGCAGGGCGATCCTCGCCGAGCGATTGGGATCGTATTCGATGGCGGCAACCTTCGCCGGGATCCCAGCCTTGTCGCGGCGAAAATCGATCATACGGTAGCGGCGAGCGTGCCCGCCGCCACGGTGCCAGGAAGTAACTTCGCCGTGAGCGTTCCGGCCGCCGGTGCGCTTCTTCGACTCCGTCAGCGACTTTTCGGGCGTTTCCTTGGTGATCTCGCTCTTGTCGAGCATGGTCAGGAACCGCCGCGCCGGCGTGTATGGTTTGAATGTTTTCAGTGCCATCGTTGCCTCGTACTTTGGGAAAAGCGCCTTCGCCCCGCGATCTCTCCGAGACTACAGATTCTCAGCGTATTCGATCATCTTTTCGCCGGGCGCCAACCTCACGTATGCCTTCTTCCAGTCGCTCCGGAAACCCTCGGCACGCCCGCGGCGGCGAAGCTTCCCGTGGTAAATCGCAGTGCGCACGTGATCGACCTTCACTTTGAAAATTCGCTGCACCGCTTCCTTGATCTCCGTTTTCGTGGCGTCGGGAGCGACCTCGAAGACCACGGTGTGCTGCGTCTCCTTCACGCCGAGTCCCTTCTCGGTGATGATCGGACGCCGGATCACTTGATAGAGCCTGGTCGCCATCAACTATTCCTTTTTCGCCTTGGGCTTGGCCTTCGACGTCTTCTTCTTTGCGGCCGCGGGCTTCTTCGCAGCCTTCCGTTTCGGCGAGGGTTTCGCAACCGCCTTTGCCGGAGCAGCCGGGGCCGCCTCGCTCGACACGGGGACTTCGCCTGACTTGCTTGCGGACAGGGCGCGGCTTAACTGCGCCGCCGCTTCGCGGGAAAGCATGAGGCGATCATGCCGCAGCAGTTCGTACGCTCCGAGCACCCTAGCCGGCACCAGCGTCACGCCTTCCAGGTTGCGGCTGGCCCGCTCGAGATTTACATTGGCGCCGCTTTCGACCAGGAGAAACGTCTTGGTCTCCCCATCCAACTTCGAAAGCAATTCACGGAATGCCTTGGTCTTGTGCGATTCGAGTGTCCAACCGTCCACGACGGTCAATTTTTGCTGGGCGAATTTCGCCGAAAGAGCCGAGCGCAGCGCGCCCAAAATCATCTTCTTCGGCAGCGAGTAATCGTAGCTGCGCGGCACCGGACCGTGCACCGTGCCGCCGTGGCGCCAGAGCGGCGAGCGAATCGAGCCGACGCGGGCGCGGCCCGTTCCCTTCTGCCTCCAGAGCTTCTTGCCCGAGCCGCTCACTTCGCTCTTCTCCTTGGTCTTGTGCGTGCCGGCGCGCTGGCCCGCGAGATGATGCCGTACTGCTTCGTGCAGCAAGTGCGGGTTCACACGCGCCGCAAACACGTCGTCGGCCAGTTCTATCTGGCCAACCGTCTTGCCTTCGAGATTTTTCACGTCCACAACGGGCATTGTCGTCTCTTTATCAGGCCGTCTCGGCCGGATCTATTTGCCGTCCGTTACTTCCCCGACTTCGCCTTGCGAATGTAGATATAGCTGCCAGCCGGACCGGGTACGGCGCCTCGCACAAGCAGCAAATTCTCTTCGGCATCAATCTTTACCACGCGCAGATTCTTCGAAGTCTTGCGCTCGTTGCCCATGTGGCCCGGGAAGTGCTGGCCCTTCCAAACGCGCGAGGGAAACGAGCTCGCGCCGATGCCGCCCGGCGCGCGATGGAACATCGAGCCGTGGGTGGAGTCGCCGCCGCGGTAATGCCAGCGCTTCACGCCGCCCTGGAATCCCTTTCCCTTGCTGACGCCGCTCACGTCCACGTACTCGCCGACCTTGAACGCGTCGACGAGAACGCGATCGCCCGGCTTGCTCTCGTCCTTCGAGTCTTCGACCCGCACCTCGCCGAGATAACGCATCGGCGCTACGCCGGCCTTCTTGAAATGGCCGGTCATGGCTTTGTTGACGCGCTGCGGCTTGATGAATTCCACCAAGCCCAACTGCACGGCGTCATAGCCGTCTTTAACTTTGCTGCGCCGCGCGACCACGACGCACGGCCCGGCTTGCAGGACGGTGCAGGGCACGGCCGTGCCGTCCTCGGCGAAAACCTGCGTCATCCCCAGCTTGATTCCGAGTATGCCGTTGACTCCCATTTCGCTCGCTCTTTCCTGACTTGGATCCACGCGCTCTATCCTTCGTCGCGTCTACTTCGCTGTATGCTCGCGGCCGAAGGCCTTGATCTCCACATCCACGCCCGGCGGCAAGTCGAGCTTCATCAGCGCATCGAC
>DATLWP010000281.1:0-2151 GCA_035576265.1 Candidatus Polarisedimenticolia bacterium | reverse complement strand
AGCGGGGCCCAGCTGCGGGCTGGCCACGACGATTCGCTGCACGCCGGCCTCTTGCGCGGGGATCACGGTCATCAGCAGCGTTGAAACCAGCGAGAATCGGCCGCCGGGAAGGTAGCACCCGATCGATTCGATGGGGCGCACGCGCTGTCCCGCGCGCACGCCCGGCTCGACCTGGATGGTCCATTCGCGCGGCCTTTGCTGGCGCGCCACAGCGCGGATGTTGCGGGCCGCATGATCGATCGCGGCGAGAAAGTTTCGCGGAAGGCTCCAGCGGGCCTCCGAAAGTTCCGCGCGCGAGACCCACACGTTTCGCGGACCGACGGTGACGCGGTCGAGACGCTTGGTCCACGCAAAGAGCGCCGCATCGCCGCGCCGCCGCACGTCTTCAATGATGCGCGCGGCGACTCGCCCGGCCTCGCGATTGCTCGCGCGGCGCGAAGCCAGCAGCTTCTTCTCGGTCGCGTCCGTCAGCGGAAGGATGCGCATCAGTAGACCACCTTGTTGAGCGGATACTCGACAATCCCTTCCGCCCGCGCCGCTTTCAGCCGGGGGATCAATTGGCGAACGGTCTTTTCCTCGATGATCGTGTTGATCGCCACCCATCCGGGATCGCTCAGCTCCGCGACGGTGGGGGTGCGCAGCGCCGGCAGCACTCCCAGCACTTTATCGAGGTCCTCACGCCTCACATTCATCATCACCCCGACCCGGTTGTACGCCTTGATGGCGCCCTCGAGCAGCATCACCAGATTTCCGATCTTCTCCCGCTTCCAGGTGTCGTTCCACGCCGCGCGGTTGGCGATGAACCAGGGAGCGGACTCGAGCAGCGTGTCGACGATGCGCAGATGATTCGCGCGCAGCGACGATCCCGTCTCGGTTACTTCCACGATCGCGTCGGCCAGCTCCGGGACTTTCACTTCCGTCGCGCCCCAGGAAAATTCCACGCGGGCCTTGACGCCATTGCGCGCCAGAAATTTTTCCGTCATGCGCACGGCCTCGGTGGCGATCACTTTTCCTTCGAGATCGTGCACGCTCTGGGCCGCGGAATCTTCGGCCACCGCCAGCACCCAGCGCACCTTGCCGAGACTCGTCTTCGAATAGACCAGCTCGGCGATTTCTTCCACGTCCGCGCCCGTCTCAAGAATCCAGTCTTTGCCCGTCAGCCCGGCGTCGAGCGCCCCGCTTTCCACGTAGCGGGCCATCTCTTGCGCGCGGACGAGCATGCATTCAATCTCCGAATCATCGATGCCCGGATAATAGCTGCGCGCATTCACCGAGATGCGCCAGCCCGCCTTGGCGAAGAGTTCGACCGTGGACTCCTGCAGGCTGCCTTTCGGAATGCCGAGTTTCAGGCGGTTCATCATCTTTTCCCTTTCCCATAGAGATCTTCGGGCGCGATCGCGCGCTCGGCGACCACCGTCGCGGCGCCGTCCGGCGCAAGACGCCGGAAAAAGCAGCTTCGGTAGCCTTCGTGGCAGACCGCTCCGCCTTCCAGCTCCGCGCGGACGAGCAGCGCGTCGCGGTCGCAATCGACACGCAAATCGCGCAGCAGCAGCTTCTGCCCGCTCGTCTCGCCCTTGGTCCACAATTTCTTGCGCGACCGGCTGTAGAACGTCACGAAGCCGGTCTGCTGCGTTTTTGCCAGGGCCTCGCGATTCATGAAACCCAGCATCAGCACCTCGCCGTTCGCATGATCCTGCACGATCGCCGGGATCAGCCCGTTTTCCTTCTCAAAATCGAGTTCCATTTCGTCTCCTGAAAAACAAAAAGCCCGCCAGCGCATTCCGCGCCAGCGGGCCGATGAGTCCAGCTAGGTCGTTCGAGCTAGCCACACCGCCGCGGGCACGGTTTGGGGTGATGATGGTGGCTATGATGCGCCCGCAGCAGTTTCATGACGCATTCAAACTTAGGATAACACGCCGCCGTTGTCAAGCACTGCGTGCCTTCGCTGCACAAACCCGGCTGCCTTAGCGCAGCAAATCTTCGAGCTGCACTTTTGCGTCGGTCTTGGCATCGCGGTATTTCACGATTACCGGCGTGTACAGCGAAAGATTCCAATCTTTGCCGCGACCGTGCGAAATCGCTCGCGCGCCGGCCACCACCACGGCATTTTCGGGAATCACCAGCGGCTCGTCGTCACTCGCGGTGCGCACC
>DATLWP010000280.1:0-24167 GCA_035576265.1 Candidatus Polarisedimenticolia bacterium | reverse complement strand
CGCACATTCATGAACGCCGTAGTCTCCGGTGATATGCAACACGCCTATCAAATTTGGCAGCCGTCAGCGTCCTATTCCTTCAAGGATTTCATGGACGATTGGGGACCCGACGGATATTACGGGCCGGTGAAGAGCTATCGCGTCAGACGCCCGGAGCACATCAAAAATGGCTCGGCGGCCGACATCCCCGTAGACGTCAGCCCCTATAAGCCGTTCCCTCCGGACGATGACGCGTTCAAGCAGAGCAAGACGAAAACCGTCGAGCTTTGGGTCGATCTTAGGAATCACTCAATCAGCTTCCCGCCGTTTTGACCGCCGCGGCTCGAACCTTGCGGCCACCAGTCCTCTGCTGCGTCCGCGGGAACGGCAGGCCGAGATGTTCGAGTGTACTGATCCCAGGCACGCCGCCCGCACCGACGCCGCGCACCAATTCAATTCGTCGGACTCAGGGAATACAACAGTGACTACTCGTCTTCCACGCGCGCTTCGTCGACCAGCATGATGGGAATGTCTCCGCGCACGGGGTAGACGCGCCGGCAGTCGGCGCACTTCAAGCCCTGTTGGTCGCTCGTCAGTTTGACGGGCGTCTTGCACAGCGGGCAGACCAGAATATCGAGCAGTTCCTTTGAAACAGGCATCCGCTACCTCCCTCCTGCGATTGCGTGCCGCACATTGCACCAGAAGCTCTCGCGATCGCGTAACCCCTGAGCACCCGCTCAAGGTCAATCCAGCCGTGCCGCCTTGAGGACGAACTGTCCCTTCCATTCTCCGCCCGTCGCTAGTTCCACGGGCCAAACGGCGGCCACCTGTGACCCCTGGTAAATCCGCTCGAAGCCATCCTCGGATTCCGAGACGGTTTCGATGGGAGAGGTCCAAAAGCGTTGTGCCCCTTGGGCTTCAAGAGCCAAGCTGACTCGCTGCCACTCGTCCACTAGACGCAACTCCATGCCGGGAAGTTCAGCCGTCCATCGCAAAGGAAACCGCTGCCCATCCGATTCGAAGTAGCGATCGGCCGTAGCGGGCGCAAGAAAATTCGCAACCACTTCCATCCCGACGTACACCGACGCGGTTCCCACTCCGTTCCGCCGCAGTTCCAGATCGCAAAGGACGTCGAATCCGCTCGCCGTGGAACGGAATGACAGAGTTTTTTTCGCGGCCCAGTCGGTGCCGTCTTCGGAAACCATCGCAACACGCGACCGGGTCAATTCCGCCACGCGGTATCGCCCACCCGCCAGTGCCGCGTCTTCCTCCAGGCGAATCGAAGCATAAGCCTCGTGATTCTTTTCCTGGCTGAAGAGGAGCACGCGAAACGAGTTTCTCGGCCAGCGGTCGTAATTCAACCAGCGCTCGAGGCCCTCTTCCTTCACACGCATCTGCTCGTGAATCGACTTCACGCTCTGTGCAGGATTCACGGGCGGATTTTGAATTTTGGCGTGATAGCTCTCGCGCCGGCGTGCGATAGAGTTGATCAGCGTCACATTGGAAGGCCGAAAAGCGAGCATGCTGAGCGTGCCTCCGTCGTCCGGCACAAGCAGGGCGGCATAACAATCCGAAGTGAAGTAAACTTCGTCGTGGCCGTCGGAATCGAAATCGAAGGCCGCTGCATCAGCGTACCGCTTGGCTCGGTGCGTGAGCCGATCGGCGATTGTCTCGGCCTGCTCCAGAGATCGCCACACGGCCGTGCGTAGATGCGGCGAATAAAGTCCGCCGAAAATACCGTGCCAATAGGCATCGTTGCATTGTCCCTGCAGGAGCAGAGTCGTAGCCTCTTCGCAGGCCTCGCGAAAGGCGGAGTCGCGGCGGCGCTTGCGGGCGAGCCGCCGGACTTTTTGAGATACGTGAAGCATCTTCTTGTGCAGCAGATTTGCTTCCCGGTACTTCGTGAAGAAACTCCGCCAGATCCCCCCTCGCAGAAACGGCAGCGCGTCCGGGCGGGACGAGAACTCCGCTACGAGACCATGATAGCGATTCCGCGCAGGCGTCGGCAGCGCCCACTCCATCATTTCCGTATAGGAAGCGGAAGGAAGATCCGCGCGGCCGAGTGGATCGTGCGAAGCGATGGCGTCACCAGGCGTGGAGAGCGCAAGCCAATCCGAGGCCTGCTCGAGTGCCGTGAAAAATTGCTCGAGCCAGCCGTCCTGATAGCAGAGTTTATTGGTCCCGGGCCAGATCCCGAATTTTTCCAAATCATCGCCCATGGTTGCAAAACCGCCAGGGTGTTCGTTCGCCGCCGTGCGCAGGAACTCGACCGTTTCCCCCACACTGTGAAAAGGAATTAAGTAGCGCAACAACTTGAGGCCCGGAAGGACCCGGACGGCATGACCCAAGTCTTCAGAGAAATAGTGACCGTAGAGCTGGTCGAGTTCACAGCCCGCACCCAGAAAGTGGTTGTCGTCCACGAGCGTGTAGTCCACCCCCGCGGACGCGAGAAACGATGGGATCTGAGGCTCCCAAACTCGCTCGGCGACCCACGCGCCGTGCGGTCGCCTTCCGAAGTGCTTTTCAATGTAATCTGCCAGCCGCGTGATCTGTTCCCGGCGATCTTCGGGCGGGATCGCCACTAGGATCGGCTCGTAGAATCCGCCGCCGACCATTTCCACCTGGCCGCTTCCGACGAGGGCGCGGAGCTGATCGAAGTATACGGGGTGGGCGCGCTCGATCCATTGGAGCAAAGGCCCTGAATAATGCAGGCCTACGCGGATCGAGGGATGCCGCGCCAGGACTTCGAGGAAAGGCAGATACGAACTTGCGTAGGCGCGCTCGAACACGTCGTCGAAGTTGCCGACCGGTTGGTGAGCGTGAATTAGAAGGACGAGTTCAAATTTCCGCAAAAGGAACCCTCAGGGACGCATTACAGGATAACCCGATTTCCAGAACCTGCACAGGCACGGCCTGTTCGGCGCTCACACAGCTGAGGACCGCTGCGCATCACTGGCAAATGGCGGTGCGCGTGGCGCTCGCGCCTCCGTACCGCGAAAGCCGATCGCGGAGCCGCTCCATCGCGTCCTGTAGGGACGCATGCGGTGCGTCAAAGGGTGCATAAATCACGATGAGAATATCGCTGGTGGATTCCGTGATCATGCTGCGCATCGAGTCGCTGATCGGGCTTCCGAATGGACCTTTCGTGTCGGATAGGACGGGCCTTCCGTGCAAGTGCCACATCCGCTTTCCGATCCCTTCGTAGCGCTCCCCGCCCTCCCCGTGGCGCAATACGACCGCGGGATGAATCCGCGCGCGGTCGTAGCAACCGAACGGCCAAGCCGTCTCGACCGAGCCGAGGTTCCCGATATCCACGAGGTTCGAAACTCGATACAATCCTTTTCCCTGCACGACGCGCCGCAACAGCGCCTCCGACGACGGCCGGTATTTCGATGGGTCGACGCCCCACGCTCGAAACATGGCGCGCACCGCTCGGACCGTCTCCGCGCCGGCGAGGCTTTCAACAGTGAACCCGCGTCGGATTCGTTCGCAGGTCTCGTCCATCAGGCTCGTGAGATCTTCGTCCGACGGGGCTACGCGCACGCTGTCTGCCTCGATGACCCCCAGCTCGACGCCCGGCAATTCGATTTGAATTTCTGCCATGTCTCGTTAGCTCAAGGACTATTAAGATACCCATTCTTTCGGCACCAAGGTCGCCGGACCGAAATGAAATTCTAGCGTGCACCGAATGGGCGCGGAGTGAGAGAAGGTAAGACGTTTCAGCGTGGCGTTGCGCTTTTTAACGCGCACAACTTCTTCGAGGCTCACGAGGTCTGGGAGGAACTGTGGCTGCAGGAGACCGAAGGGGAAAAGATCTTCTTGCAGGGCCTGATTCAGCTTGCCGCTGCGTTTCATCATTATAACCGCGGCAATTTGCGAGGTGCGAAGTCGCTGGCGGCTGCGGGGATCGCAAAGCTCGGCCGCTTTCCGAAAAATCACCACGGGCTTGCGCTCGCAAAATTCCTCGCAGCCGTCAAGAGGTGGGCGCAAATGTTGAGTGCGGGAAGAGACCCTGGACGGCAGAAATTGCCGCAGATCCCCAGGGCTCGTTCGACAACTCGCAAGAAAGATCGCGGAGTGAAAGCATCTCGGGGGAAACAGGCGCCCGCAAAGCAGTAGGCCCGCCGCAGGCGACCCGGAGAATGCCGCTGTTTCGGAGCGGCAAGCCTGCCGCGCAGCGCGAAGAAATGAACGCGGGGACCGGGAGAACTACAGATGCGTCGCGACTAGCCTGGGTGCGCCGTTTCGCCTGGATTGATGATACGTCCCGCTACACCTTCTTGTAGAAGTCGGCGTTAACTTTGGCGAAGCTGGCCCACTTTTCTGGGAGATCTTCCATCGCGAAAATCGCCGTCACCGGACAGACTGGAACACACGCCCCGCAGTCAATACACTCATCCGGGTTAATGTAGAGCTGCTGCGACGACGCGAAAGGTTCCTCATCTTTTCGCGGGTGAATGCAGTCCACGGGACACACGTCTACGCAGGCGGTGTCCTTCGTTCCTATGCAGGGCTCGGCAATCACGTAAGCCATAAACGATCTCCTGGAAAAGGGCTGTGTTTCAGAGCAGTCTTCTCGTACAGTGCTGTGAAACTTTTTTATACCATCAAATTCCAGCCCATACAAGCCCGCTTCGGACGCAGATTGGGACCTAACGTAAGCCACACATCGCGTGTCGGTTCGGTTGCTGCTGCCGCTGCGAAATCGATAAAATGGCTTCCGGAGGGTCGATCTCATGCGCTTCCCATGCCATCGTGTGCTGCCGCTCGGGATCGCCGGGCTGCTTCTTTTCGCGGCGTGCGTTTTCGCGCAGGCGGAACCGCCCACTGGCAAGCCCGGCTCGAGGTCTGGTCAAGCCGCGGCGGCCGAGGACCCACCCCTAATCGATCTGGACGGGTACAATCAGGTCATCGCGAAATATCGAGGCAAGCCGCTGGTGGTGAATTTTTGGGCCACTTGGTGCCAGCCTTGCCGCAGTGAATTCCCTATGCTCGTAGAACTGGCCAAGCAATTCGCCCCGCAGGGTCTCGTTGTCGTGGGCGTCAGCTTGGACGACAATGCGGACCTGAATCTGGTTCGCCACTTTCTGGCGGAATCTCATCCAGGCTTCCCCAATTATCGCGAGAAGCCTGGCATTAACGTGGATGCCTTTTATCGTGGCGTGAATCCGCAGTGGCGGGGCACCATGCCTCAGACAATCTTCTATGGACGGGACGGCCATATCGCCCGATACTTGGTCGGCGCGCGCCCACGCGCGGCTTTTGAAGGCGCCATCCGGTTGATCCTGGCGAGTCCGAGCGCGCAGAACGTCGCAACAGGGCTGCCATTTGTGGGTAATTGAACGCACCCGTAGATTTCATTTCAGGAGAGGTGGTCACTCATGCTGTCGACGCAAGGGAACCGACTCCAGTGGCTCGGCCACTCGACGTTCCGCATCACCACTCCCGGCGGCAAAGTCATCGTCGTGGATCCCTGGGTGCAGTCCAATCCGGCGTGTCCCGACGCGCTCAAGAAATTCGACCGGCTGGACACGATGCTCATCACCCACGGCCATTTCGATCACATCGCCGATGCCGTCGCGCTCGGTAAGCAGTTCAAGCCACAAGTGATCGGAATCTATGAGACATGCGCGTGGCTGGAATCGAAAGGTGTTGCTCCCACGTCCGGAATGAATAAGGGGGGCACTCAGAAAGCCGGTGAAATCGAAGTCACCATGGTGAATGCCCTTCACTCCTGCGGCATTCAGGACGGCGACAAGATCATCTACGGCGGCGAAGCTTGCGGCTACGTTATTCGCCTGCCTGGCGGGTTCACCGTTTACCATGCTGGCGACACCGCCGTGTTTGGCGACATGAAGCTCATCGGTGAACTCTACGCTCCCGACCTGGCGATGCTTCCCGTCGGTGACCACTTCACGATGGGACCGCGGGAGGCCGCTCTGGCGATCCGGTTATTGGGGGTTCGCCATGTCGTTCCGATGCATTTCGGCACGTTTCCGGTCCTCACAGGAAAACCTGAATCACTCCGCGACCTAACGAAGGATATCGCCGGCTTGGAAATTCATGTTCTCAAGCCAGGCGACATACTCGGTTAGCAAGCGGGTTTTGCCTGAAGGCCTGATGGAGCTGCCTCATTGGCCCCGGAAAAGAAAAAGCCCCGGGGCAGGATACCCCGGGGCTCGACCAAGCCTTTAGCGTACTGACCTCGCCGATTACCGTGAGATCGTAAGTGACTTCGTGAGCTTGAAATGGAGCCTAGTTTCCGCCGGGATTGTGATGTCCCTCTTGCCGGTGAACGCAGCGCCCGCGGTGCCGGCTCCACCACCAGCCAACGCTCCAATCGCTGCCCCCTTCCCTCCTCCGGCGAGCGCTCCGACGATTGCCCCAACGGCGGCTCCCCCTCCCGCCCCCACAGCCGTTCGTTTGCCTCGACCTTTGCCGCTCTCCTCGAATAGCGACGTTTCCACAGCGTGCTTCTTGCCATGAATCGTCAGGCTATCGAGTGATAGCGCCAGGAGCGCTCCACCTTTCAGGTGTCCCGCCTCTTCGGCCTGCACCACGGTGCCGGTTGCTTTCGTCCCTACGGGCAAAACTTGGTTTCCGTCGACCGTCACCGGCTCGGCCAAGGACGCGGCGAAGCGGTCACCGCTGGTGTTGGTCTTGGTGCCGACATTCTGATCGATCGTCACGGTCAAAACGGTGCCCGCAGCAATCACGACTGGCGGTGCGGGCGCGGGCGCACGGCTGGCCACATTGCTCGAAGTGGTCGAGTCGGTGCTATTGGCGTCGGGCGACGTGCTCGAAGAGCTGCATCCGCATAGTGCTAGCAGAACACCTGCTACCAGCAAGCGGTTGATCAGTTGATTGCGCATCTTTTCTCACCTCTGTTGCAGCCTGAGATTGGGTCGAGGACTGGAAAGACAAGCGCTTTACATTCTAATCCGCATCAGGGATTACCTCAATCCAGGCGTCTGCTTAGGGTGCCGAAAGAAGCTACCCCATTTCTAGCTGCCTTTCGTTGGTGGTAGGCCCGATCTAGCCCTCGTGCGCTGCAAGAAATCGTTCCGCCTCGATTGCCGCCATGCAACCGGACCCTGCCGCTGTAATCGCCTGGCGGTAGCGGTGATCCTGCACGTCACCCGCCGCAAACACGCCGGCGACACTGGTTTTAGGACCGTCGTGGGTCAGAATGTAACCCGCATCATCCATCTCGATGTGCCCCTTAAACACCTTTGTGTTTGGGTCGTGCCCGATCGCCACGAAAACGCCCTCGGTGGGAATCGTCTTCAGCTCCTTGGTCTCAACGTTGCGCACCTTGACGCGATCCACTGCTTGGTTCGCCACATTTTCGACTTCTTCGATCACATAAGGCGTCATAAAGACAATCTTTTCATTCGCTCGGGCTCGGTCGAGCATGATTTTCGATGCGCGAAATTCGTTACGCCGGTGCAGCAACGTCACGCGGCTCGCGAATTTCGTCAGAAACGTGGCTTCTTCCATCGCCGTATCGCCGCCGCCGACCACGACGATTTCGCGGTTGCGGAAAAAGGCGCCGTCGCAGGTCGCGCAGGTGGAGACGCCGTGTCCCAGCAGTTGGCGTTCGGACTCGAGTCCCAGCATACGTGCCGAAGCCCCCGCCGCAATGATGAGCGATTCGCACTCGTAGGTTTCCTTCCCTGCAGTGACCTTGAACGGGCGTCGGCTGAAGTCAACCGCGGTGACGGCCCCCGAGCGGAATTCGGCGCCGAACCGTTGCGCTTGCTTCCGTGCGTTTTCGATCAGTTTTGGCCCGAGAATTCCGTTAGGGAAACCAGGAAAATTCTCGACCTCTGTCGTCAGAGCAAGCTGCCCGCCGGGTTCGTAACCGTCAAGAACGATCGGTTTCAAATCTGCTCGCGCTGCATAGATTGCAGCGGTAAGTCCGGCGCACCCGCTGCCGATGATGATTGCCTTGTGCACTGATGTCTCCTGGAAATGAGATGACCACAGCCGGCGCGGCGATGCAGCGCCAAAAGAGTGAAATTATAGCATCGCACACCTGGTCGGTGTCTCCTCAATCTAGACTCAGCCGTTCTGTTCGGCGGTCCCTGCTGCGCTGGTGACCCTCGTGTTTACCCTTGTCAGCGCCGGCCGTTCTCGCTAATCTTCCGCGCCACAGGGGCTGAGCCAGTCGCGTTCGCGGGTTAGCCCTGCGCTTCCCGGTCCGAACCTCCGGCTGAGCCGGTCTCACATAGGAGGGCGACTATGCTGAAGGAGTTCAAGGCTTTCGCGATGCGGGGCAACGTTGTCGACATGGCGGTTGGCATCATTATTGGTGCGGCATTCGGCAGGATCATCACTTCGCTCGTCAACGATGTCCTGATGCCGCCGATCGGCCTTCTTCTCGGCAGGGTCGATTTTTCAAGCCTCTTCCTCAACATTTCGGGAAAAGCATATCCAACACTTGCGGAGGCCCGGGCGGCGGGCGCTGCGACGATCAACTACGGCATGTTCCTGAATACGGTGGTCGATTTCGTGATCGTCGCATTCGCGATCTTCTTGGTCGTCCGCCAGCTCAACCGCTGGAGCAAGCCCGTTCCGGCGCCCGCCCCGGCCCTCAAGGAGTGTCCCTTCTGTTTCTCGTCGATTGCCGTCCGGGCCTCACGCTGCCCGAATTGCACGTCCGAACTGCCTGCCAGGTAACAGGCGTCCATTTCCCTAAGGGTCCGTTCCGGGTTAGCTCCGGCGGCGACAAATTCTTTTCGGTTCAAACTCACCTGCGGGTCAAGAATTCTCGCGACGGTTCTGAATTTCGAGCAGGTGCTCGCGCAGCCGCTCGAGAACGTCGCTGCCCTGCCCCTCCGCGATTTCTCGCTCCACCTCCGTAAGCGCGAAGTGGACGATATCATGGTGGTGGATTTCCTGATTCGGCAGCTGGTCGCTCAATTCCAGCCACACCTTATGGAGCAGATCGATCTCCTTCGGCGTCATGCGCGGCGCGTGCGGACCAAGATAGAAAATCTGTTCCCGGCCGGTGGGCGTGAAGATTTCCAGCGAAACCTGCGGCCGCGGCTCAGGCATCCGTTCCCATGCGATACCCACTTCCCGGGCTTGCTCCGTGACCGTAGTCTTCGACGAACTGCCGACCACAATCGCGCTCGATTGCAGGTTCGTGGCCGTGCGCAGGATGCCTTCCCATAGGTCGTTTGCTGCGGCTACGGCAAGTCGCACGGGCTTGCCCTCCTTCTCCGCAAGCGCCAAAACCTTCGTGAACAGCATCTGTTCGATCGTCGTGAATAAAAGGTCAGGCGGGAGGTCGTACTCTCCCAACGCACCCCGCCGCAGCATCCGGACATGCAGTACGACGATCTCCGCCTCCCGGCGTTTCGCGCGCCGCAGCGCCGCTTCGAGTGGATAGAGCGTGTAGTAGGTGCTCACAGGGACTAACACGTTGCCCGGCTTGACGCCGACATTTTCCGGCGTCAGCTCGGCATCTTGCGCCAGGTTGAACTTGTCGAGTTGGACGTGCGTTTCTCCGCGCCGCCGCTGGATTTTCTTCTCGGATATCTCAAACCCTGCGTACAGTAGCCCCGAGAAGATCACGCCGCCAATCGTGGCCGTCGGCTTCGTGAAAAGATTCACGACCGCGATCAAAAGGAGTACCAGCGTGATGCACGCCACGCCGATAGGGACTTCCGTCTTGCCGATTCTTACGTTCAAGGGAACTTTGTACTCGCGTCCCTCTGGCTGCGTGTATCGCAATACGAGCACCGCGACGCCGTTTAGAACGAAACTCCAGATCACACCGAACGCGTACAGGTTGGCCAGGAATGTCACGTTGCCGCGGCTCGCGATGATCATCACGATTTGGAGCCCAACCACCAAGTTGATGATTCGGTACGAAGTCCCAAACTTCGGGTGCGGGAACCGGAACCAGTCGGACAGCACTCCGTCTTCGGATACGCGGTTCAGCACGCCGTTTGAACCTACGATGGCCGTGTTCACGGCGCCCGACAGAATCAGCGTCCCGACGACCACCACGAACACATGAAAGATCAGCCGCGCCGCGATCGGTCCCGTCAGGTTCATGGCCAGGCCCCCGATCAGATTCTGGAAGAACTGGGGCCGCGTGGCATCCGGAATGATCATCACCGCGAAGAACGAGACCAGCGACGTGAATACCATGCTGTAAATGAAGATCACGAATACGGACTTCTTCAGGTTGGGCAGCTTGGGATGTTCGATCTCGCGGTAAACTTGCGCCAGCGACTCGGCGCCGCTCATCGCCAGCACGGAGTGTCCCAGGCCGATGAGCACGGCGATGAGCGTAAACGACTCGGCGATGTGAGTCCCCTTGAGCCACCCCAGCGTGTGATCGCTCATGACGATGTTCCGGGGGACGGGCGCGGGCGGCAGGTGAGCGCCGCGCACGAGTAGCGTGTAGCCGCACCATCCGATCAGCGCTACAACCATCACCGTGGTCAGTTGCATGATCCACAGCGCCTTCTCGCTCGACTCGGCGATGCCCTTCACGTTTTGCCACCAGAAATACAGCGTCGCGGCGATGGCGAAACCGGCTGCTACGACATTCGCGCTGGGTGCGATGCTCGTCAGGTGAGCGTACGCCAGCATTTCGTTCAGCAACCCCGCCAGATATTGCCCTGCGGACACGCCGCTGATCGGCCCGGTCAAGATGTAGTCGAACATCAGCGCGGCTACGGAAAATTTCGCAAGCGCTCCCCCCATCGCCTCCTTCACGACACGATAGACGCCTCCGCGCACGAACATGCTGCAGCTCTCGACGTAGAGCTGAAAGACCGCGTAGGAGAGCAGCATGGTCGCGAAGATGAACCAGGGGGCCGTCTTGCCGATGAACAACTCGGCCTCGCCTCCCGCGTAGTACGCGGACGAAGCGATGTCGTTCAGCACGACGGCTGCGGCGCGCCAGTACGAGATGAACGCCAGCATCGCGGTCGTGGCTACGAGGACCTTGGCGACCGGTCGAGCAGACTGTGTAATGGAGGAGCCCGTGGGATTCGATGCCATCGGAATTTTATGCAGATGCGGGGAACAACTATACGTTGAAACCAACGCAAAAGGGAAGTGCCGCGCGCCATCGGATTCCCAAATTGCGCCAATCGTTTTTTTGAATCGACCTAGACCTCGTTTTTTGCTTCCTCGCCGTGCCAAGCCTCCGGTCGATGCCGGCCCGGGTTGCTACGTGGTTGCCCCCTTCGCCATCTCGCCGAATTCCCGCTGGCACGCTTCGCATGGGCAAACCTCCCGCAGGCGTTCGAAGCTGTAGATTCCGGTTGCGTGTCCGTCGGAAAACTCGATCTGAATCGCGTAGTTCCCTACGGCAGTCGCCGCCTTGGCTGTGACGCGGGGCTTGTAGATTGGCAGCAGGTCACTGCCATCCCCTATTGCCTTCCCTTCGACTTTTTTCATGCGCTCGTCGTTGCATATCGCACATGGGCAATGGTCGCGCAAATAGGGGAAGTCGTAGCGGCTCACGTGCCCGTCCGACCACGTGATCTCGACGCCCTCTCCGGTGGTCACGTGTACTTTCACGCTGACGGGCTTCTTCCGCACATCCTGTGGTATCGGCATCGCCTTGTCATTCTAGCAGCATTCGCCGCCACGGTCGTGAAGTGCCCGCAACCTGCCGGTTCCCTTTGGAGACTTGGCGAAAGTTCCGCGCTGCCTCAGCGTGACGGGCAGCACAGTCCCGGAGGAATGGGGTTGCCGTGCGGGCAGGTCTTCGGATGGCCGAGAAAGGAGCAGATGCGCTGGTCGAGTTCGGGGCTGATGATGTGTTCGAATTTGCAGGCGTTCGATTCGGCCTCCGGCTCGTCGACGGAAAACGTATCCGTCAGCAGCCGCTCCGCGAGCCGCCTGCGGCGAACGATGTCGCGGGCGCGGTTCTCGCCCTGCGCCGTAAGCGACACCTCGCTGTCCCGCACCTCGAGCAGTCCCAGGTCCCTGAGTCGCGCAATCACCGCAGCTGCGTTGTGCACGTCGGTCTGGCGCATGCGGGCCAGTTCCGGCGTGATTCCCTCTTCGCCGTAAATCCACACCTGCTCGAGCAAGTGATCGTGCTGGGCCTCCTCTTCCGCTGAAGCCTCGGTGATCTGGACCAGGCGCCCGTGCGCGAGCTCGATCCGGCGGTCGGCCAATTGTCCGATGGCTGGCGCGTGCGTCACCATCAGGATCGTGTGGCCTTCGGAATGCAACTCCCGCAACAGCCGGATGACGGTCTCGGCGTTGGCTTCGTCGAGATTCCCCGTCGGCTCATCGGCGAGGATCAGTTTCGGATGATTGATCAACGCCCGCGCTACGGCCACGCGTTGTTGTTCGCCTCCCGAAAGTTGTGCGGGCAGATGTTCCACGCGGCCCGCGAGTCCGACCCGCGCGAGCGCTTCGCGCGCGTCGCGTTCGTCCGTTGTGCTGTGAAAATACTGCGCCAGCATCACGTTTTCGAGCGCCGTGAGATAGGGCACGAGATGAAATTGCTGGAAGACGAACCCAATCTTCTCGGCGCGAAACCGCGCGAGCCCGCTTTCATCCAGCCGAGCGACGTCGGTGCCGTCGACGATCGCGTGCCCCGAAGTTGGTGTGTCGAGCCCGCCCAGAATGTTGATGAGCGTGGTCTTGCCCGAGCCCGAAGGCCCCATTATGGCGATCCAGTCGCCCTCTTCCACACTGAACGAGACCCCGTCGAGAGCTCGCACATTCCCGTACTCCTTTCGCAAACCCTCGAGTTGCACCAGCGCCGCCATTATTCCCCCCGCAGTATGACCGCCGGCTTGATTTTCCCCAGCAGCCGCAACGGCAACGCCCCCGCCAGCGCCACCGCCATCATCATCGCAATCGTAAGCGGGAACACCTCCCACCGCGGCGAGATTGATGTTTCGAACACCCGCCGGCCCATCCACTGCGCGAGCGCTACGCCCGCCGCGCACCCGATCAGTCCACCAGCCCCTCCAAGCACGCTTACTTCGGCAAGGAACAATCCCACAATCCGCGAGATCGATCCTCCGAGCGCCTTCATCAGACCCACATCCTCGCGTCGCTCCATCGCAAGCGCGGCCATCGTGGCCAGCACGCACAGTCCCGTCAGGACGAGAATCAAAATCACCATCGACACGATCAGCAGTCGCGTGCGATTCAGCAGACGCCCTTCGGCCTCTGTCACCTGCCGAACCGGTCGCACGTCGTAACCGGGAAGCTCAGCCGCCAGTCGATCGGCATACGCAGCGACGGCCTCGGCCGTGCCTCCTACTCTTAATTGCTCGAGTTCAATCTGCCCCGGCGTTCCAGCGAGTTTCTGCGCCTCGGCCAAGTCCATCAGAATCTGGTTGTCCTCCGTGCCTCCCGAATCGAGTAGCCATGCCACCGTGAGCGGTGTTGTCCGGTCAAGATACTTCAGCTCCAAGCGGCTGCCCGGTGCCAACTTCAATTGGCGCGCGACATTGCGGCCCACGATACATCCCGATTCAGCCCAGCCCCCTTCGAGCTTCCACGTTGGGTTGAGCTTTCGCGCCTCGTCGAGCTGCGTTCCGGCCACCACGACCGGCATGCCCTCCACGCGCGCCACGATGTACAGATACGGCGCCGCCCCGACGAGGTCGGGGGCTCGCGTCTCTGCAATCTTGCGCGCCACGACGGCTCCGTCCATTAGCAGCGGCTGCGTTACGCCCCGATCCGGCGGCTGCATCTCGGACTTCGGCGCGATCACCACGTTCGGTCCCAGCATGCGAAATTCCTGCGTCAGTTTGCGCCCGACGTCGAAGTCGAGATTGAGCAGCGCCGAGACCACCGTGGCCCCGCTAATCACGGCGATCAGTGCCACGGCCAGCCGACCCCGGTTGCCCCGAAGCAATCGCCACAGCAGTCGCCCGAACATCACTCGCCTCTCAGAATCGGCGCCGGGTCGAGCTGCACCGCCCGCCGCAAAGGTATCAGGCTGCCCAGGATGGCCACGATCGCGGCGAGCCCCAGCGCTACCGGCAACAAAATCATGCGGGGCGGCGCCGCGGTTCCGAACACGCTCTCTCCCAGCACCCTCGCCAGTCCCGCGCCAAAGACGAACCCAATGGTGCCGCCCGCGATCGCCAGCATCATCTGCTCGGCGAGAAAAATGGCGGCCACGATTGTGTTGTTCGCGCCGATCGCCTTCATGATGCCGATCTCGCCGCGCCGCTCGAGCACGGTCGTCGCCGATGTCGCCGCCACCGCCAGGGCCGCGCCCACCAGCGCCGCTACGGTCACAATCCACAGCAGCGTGCTCACGCGCGAGAGGATGCGCCCTTCGCTCTCCGCAACTCGCCGGATCGCCCGCACGTCCGTCCCCGGCAAGACCTGCCTAATCTGAAAGCTGATCGAAGAGATGTATGGCGAGCAGAACCACTGGTCGTACTCCGTCGGCGTCAATGATTGTGGATCGCGACTCGCGAGCTTGTCCGCGGGTTTTGTAAGCGCGCTGACGAAAAGTTGCCGGAACTGTCCCGGATGACCGGAGAGCTTCTGCGCCACGGAAAGCGGCGCCATCACAGCCTGATCTTCCGCCCCACCGGTCGAAACGATTCCCGTGACGACCAATGAAAGGGCGTCGGCCGCAGCTTCCCCTCTTCCAGCCCGGCTCATCACGGAGATCGTCTCGCCGGGCGTGATGCCCCCTGGGTAAGTTGTGGCGAACTTGACGCCGACTACGCACTCATTCGCGTCGTCGCGAAACCACTTGCCCCGTATTTTCCACCACGGGTGCGTCGCGCTCGCGCCGGTTTCGAACTTCGTCCCATCGGGGACGGCAACCTCGTGCTCGTACCACGTGCCAATCAGTGTCGTCTGAACCGCTGGATGTTCTCCAGAGGTGTGAATGACTGCGGGAACATCGAGAAACGGTGTGAAGCCTAAAATATTATGCCGCCAGAAGATGGTCTTGAGTTTTCCGACGTCTGCCTCGTTAAGATACGCCCCTTCGTCTACCGGGCGATAATCGACTCCTCCGATTTCCAGTGGCAGTGTGTCCGATTGCGGCGTCACCAGCAGATTCGCGCCCAGGCTGCGGAATTCCCGGGCCAGGCGATCTCCTACTTCGAGCGCCACCGTCAGTGTGGCCGTCGCCACGGCCATGCCTACCGCCAGTGCCGCTGCCGTCAACAACTTCCGGCGCGGGTTGCGCAAGAACGATTCGCCTACGAGTCGGGCAAACATTTCAGGAATGAATCGTCGCGGCGGAATTCGCGAGCGCCGAGAGATCGACGATCACCTCTCCCTTTTCGACTTCCGACTTCACGGGAACGGGATTGCAGCCGCCGCGGTCGCCGATCGAGGGAATATAAATCGTCGCACCGCAGTTCCTGCAGACGACGTTTTGTCCCTGCTGGCGGTATCCCGCCCAGCCGCAGATTTGGCACGCGTCGAGAGCAACCGCATAGTTTCCGTTGGTCTGGTGAATCACCAGAAACCGAATCGACGTGCCGTTCACGTCGGCAGTGTAAAAATGCAGGCTCGAATCCGTCAGCTCCGAGAGCGGGATACGAACTTGGCCGTCTTGCGCTTCGAGTGCCTTCGCCGGCGACGGCGCGTTCATGGCCCGCGTGTAAGCGAACTCACCGGCCAGCGACACGACGACGCCCACGCACAAGATCGCTGCCGCGAAGCTCCACCGCCGCTGCCTTCGGAATTCCCATTCGCGCATCCTCCGCTCTGCCACATTCATCGCTGGGTCGTCCGGTGGCCGTCGCGCGCTGAACCACTCGCGCAGAACCACCAGCGCCGCCGCTCCCAGGATCACGGCGAAAAAGAAGACCTCGTTGCGGACGATCGGACCGATGGTGGCCATCTCCGTCTTGCTCGACCAGATCCACATCGCCTCGCTCATTTCGTGTACGCCGGTCAGGGCCAGTTGGAACGCCACGACGATCAGGATGATGCTCGTGGCCGTGAAGAATCGGTGCAGCGGAATCCGCAGGGTCCCTTGAAAAAAGAAGTATCCGACGGCGACGGCAAGCGCCACTCCGAGCACGGTCCCGATCAGGACCTGCACACCCACGCTCGAAAGCTCCACAGCCCGCAAAATCAGTACCAGTTCCGCCCCCTCACGAAACACCATGAAGAAGACGAACGCACCGATGCCCCAGCCGGCCGCCCGAGTCGACTTCTGGGCGTAGGCCTCCACTCGCTCCTCGATATCTTTTCGAAGCCTGCGGGCCACACGGCTCATCCAAACGATCACCGACACCACAAACACGGCAGCCACCAGCATCAGCATGCCCTCGAATCCATCCTCCTTGACGCGCCAGTGCTGGAGGGCCATGGCTGCCACGACGCTGGCGGCAGTGGCCAGAATGACGCCGCCCCATACATAACTCTGTAGCGCGCGCCTGCCGCTTCGGTTTAAATAAACGAGTACAATGCCGACGACGAGCGCGGCTTCGACGCCTTCCCGGAGGGCTACTAAGAGAGCTGACAGCATGAAAACCTTAGTTGAAAACTTGTATCAACTGACAAACCCAGTCTACCCCGTGCCTCTTCCCAAAAGCAAGTAGATTCAGCACTCACCTCTGGGGTGGCCGTTCGTGCCGGAATCACCCCTTCTTTCTGCCCATCGCGAACGGCTTGCTGTGATTGCCTGAGCCCTGCAGGTCCGAACCTCCCGCAGGTGAGGCGCAAATCGTGGCGCCCGCGACGACCGCTCGGCAGCTACTGCGATCCGACGCTACGCGCTCCGATTAAACCCTGTACAATATGCGTCTCACATCGTTTATGGCTATTCGGCCCGTCTCGCGATCGGTTTACCCTTGGGTAGCGATTCTGTGCGCGTTCATCGTAACCGGTACCCTCTTGGCGATCCCCGGCCGCACCCAACCGGCGGCTTCGCCAGCCGCAGGCCAACTCGCCGCGTCTGCACAGGGCCAGGCGACTGCTCCCGCGACCGTCAAGCCGGATGCGAAAAAAGCCAAGGAGGCTTACCAGGAGGGCGTTCGCGCCGAAAGAGCCCAGGATTGGCAAACCGCCTTCACCGCCTACTCCGACGCCGCGAACTGGGCTCCGAAAGAGCGCCGGTATGCTTTGCTGCGTGAAATTGCCAGGAGCCGGCTGGTGCAAGCCAGGGTGGACGCCGCCGAGCGCGACGCTGTGTCCGGCCGGCTGGACGCCGCGCGCCGTGAATTGCTTTCCGCCAGCTACTTGGATCCGTCGAATGCGATCGTGCGTGAGCGCCTCTCCGAATTGACGACTGCGGAACCGGGTCAGGACGAGAAACTCAAGGAACCGGACATCACCGGAGAAGTTCATCTCGCCTATCAGCCTGGGAAGCGGAACTTCGACTATCGCGGCGACACGCAGGGAGCCTACCAGGAACTTGCACGCCAATTCGGAGTAACGGTTGCTTTCGACGTTGAATTGCGCTCCCAGCCGGTGCGATTCCGAGTCGGCAACCTGGATTTCCCGACGGCCGCGCGCTTGCTCGGCAACATGACCGGGACATTCTGGCGTCCGCTCTCGGGGCATCTCTTCTTCGTTGCCGAAGACACGCCGCAGAAGCGCCGCGATTACCAAGCCTCGGTCGTGCGAACGATCCTGCTCCCCGCCTCGGAGACTCCCGATCAAATGACGGAGATGCTGCGCCTGGTTCGCGAAATTGCGGGTATCACGCGCTCGGACCTTGACACGCGCAGCCGCACCCTCACCTTGCGCGCTTCTCCCCGCGCGATCGCTGTCGCCACGGATCTGATCGATGAACTCGAACAGCCCGTCGGTGAGCTGATCCTCGAAATTGACATTCTCGAAGTCGATCGTAATCAGGCGCGCCAGCTCGGCATCGTGCCACCACAGACCGCTCGTGTGTTCACGCTCAGCGAGCAGCAGATTCAGCAGGCGCAGCAATCGTTTGAAGGATTGGTCCAAGTCATCTCGCAGGTATTCGGTTTGCCGACATCGCTTTCGGGTCTATCGCCAAGCCAGATCTCTTCGCTGCTCAGCTCCGGACAGGTAGGTCTCGGTTCGTTGCTCCCGCCGCTGGTCGCCTTCGGCGGAGGCCGCACCACGTTTCTCGCCACTTTGCCCGGTGCTGCCGCGAATTATTCCCAGCTTTTGTCGCTCGTCCGGCACGGTCGCCGAATTCTGCTTCGCGCTCAGGATGGCCAGCCCGCCACATTCTTTGTCGGCGATCGCATCCCCGTTTCGCTCGCAACGTTTTCTCCGAGCTTTGCCGGCACCGGTGCCGGCGTCCCGGGCGTCATTTCGACGAATTTCCCAACTACGAATTTTGCAGCAGGCAATGCGCCGGCATTCGTTGCCAGCTCGTCATTGCGCAATAACGGCACGGCCGACCTGATCGTGGCGAACTCGATGGACAACACGATTTCGGTCCTTCTCGGCAACGGCGATGGCACGTTCACGCCCGGGACGTCGCCGACTTTTCCGACTGGCACGGATCCGGTTTGGATTGCGGCCGGGGATTTCAACAACGACACGCTGCCGGACCTCGCCATAGCCAACAAGGGATCGAACACCGTGTCGATCTTGCTCGGCAACGGCGATGGCACTTTCACAGACGCGACTCCTGTCGTCACGGGAAATTCCCCGGTTTCTGTGGTCTCAGCGAACTTCCACAGCGCCGTGCCCGGCAGTGCGCTCGATCTTGCCGTCGCCAATCAGGCCGACAACACGATTTCGATTTTCAAGGGCAATGGCGACGGCACATTTCAAGCGTCTCCGACGCTGATCCAACTGCCGGCCGGATTCCAGCCGGCCGGGATGGCGGCGGCCGATTTCAACAACGACGCTAACATCGACCTGGCAGTCACCGAGCAGGGCAACGATACGGTCTCCATTTTTCTCGGGAACGGCGATGGCACGTTTCAAGCCCGCGTGGATGATCCCACAGGAAAATCCCCCGTCTGGGTGTCGACGGGAGATTTCGACGGCGACAATATCCTCGACCTCGCTGTGGCCAATCAGGGCGACAATACAGTTTCCATCTTGCTTGGCAGAGGTGGCGGAACGTTCGTGCCCGCAACCAACCCAGCGGTGCCCGCCGGTGGAGCGCCTACTTCGATTGCCGTCGGCGATTACAATGTCGACGGCCGCCTCGACCTCGCAGTCACAAACCAGATGGACAACGCCGTTTCGGTTCTCCTCAATCTCGGCGGCGGGCTCTTCGGCCCGAATTTTCAATTGCCCGTCGGGACGGCGCCTGCTTCGATTGTCTCTGCCGACTTCAACGGCGACGGCCGGCTTGACGTGGCCACGGCCAATAGCGGCTCCAGTGATGTCTCGGTGATTCTGAACTCGTCCAGTTTTTCGGGGGCGGCAAACGCTCTTGCCGGCGTGCCTTTTCCAGGAGTTCAGTATCTTGACATCGGCCTGAAAGTGAAAGCGACGCCGCGAATCCACTTGAACGACGACGTGACACTGCAACTCAGCTTTGACGTCAGCAGTCTCACGTCGCAGAGTTTCAATTCGATCCCGGTCATCAGTAATCAGTCCGTCGACCAGACGGTACGTCTCAAAGAAAACCAAACCGCAGCGTTGGCTGGATTTCTGCAAACACAAGTGTCGAACGCCATCACTGGCACGCCTGGAATGGTGGGCCTTCCGGGAGTCGGCTGGCTCGCCCAAAACCAGAACCTGCAATCCCGGGACAGCGAGTTGCTCATTCTCGTCACGCCGCGCATGGTCCGCCTCGCGCCGCGCAAGGACCACTCCATCTACGCCGGTCAAGGATCACTCGAAGGGCCGGGTCGAGCGGAACTTCCAGCAGGAATCGCCCCTATAGGCGAAGGGCCACAGACCGCAGAGCCTCGGCCAAACGGGGCTCCCGCACCGCCGCCCCAGGTGCCGCCCGCGCCACAGGGTCAGACCCCGATACAGCCTGTGCCACAGCCCAGACCGTAGCTCCCCGCCGTGGTTGAATAGGCCGCGGGAAGAATTACTTCTGGGTGGATTTCATCCAATCAATGAAAAACGTGTGGCGGCCAAGCGGCGCGCTCGAATCGCCTACGGCGTTGCTTCGAGCACCAACACGGGCTGGTACGTGCGCGGGACGATCGGCTCGGCGATCGCGATCAATTCACCCCGCTGATTGAATACGCGTAGTCGCGATGGCTTCCAGTCGCCCGAATCCAGTTGCGCTGGCGCGCCCTGTGCCGCCGTCACTTGGCCCGGCTGAATCTGCGCGAGCGGGAGGTTGAACTTGGCCCCGTGCCGTACGCGCTTTTCCACGACGGGCAGCACCGTTGCGCGCGGCAAGTCCGAAAGTAGATTTTCGAGAGGAATCACGCGCGCGGCGATTTTTCCGGCCTTGGCGTCCTCGGCCAGTTCGGCGAGCGGCACGGCGTGGTCGAGCGTAAATTCTCCCACGGCCGTGCGAACAATTTCGGCCAGGTGGGCGCCGGCTCCGTGGAGTTTGCCCAGATCGTGAGCGAGCGCGCGGATGTACGTACCCGCGCCGCATTCCACCACGAACCGCGCGACCGATCCTTCCATGCTGGTCAGGCGAAATTCATATACTTCCACCTCCACCGGCTCGAGCTTCACGGGCTTGTGCTTCCGAGCCAGCTCGTGCGCCGGGCGCCCATGAATTTTCTTAGCGGAGAAGGGCGGCGGCGTCTGCTGGATTTTGCCGACAAACTGCCCGGCAAGCGCTTGCAGTTGTTCGGCGTCGAGTGTGGGCGCCGCATCTGGGCCAAGCGCTTCGCCGTCGGCATCGTAGGTGTCCGTAGCGAATCCGAACCGGATCGCGCACGTGTACCGCTTCCGGCGGCCGGAATAGAAGCGCGCCAGACGCGTGGCCCTGCCGAGCGCGAGCACCAAAACGCCGGTCGCCAGCGGGTCGAGCGTTCCCAGGTGGCCGATCTGGCGGAAGCCGACCATGCGACGCACGGCTTCCACCACGTCGTGCGAGGTTTTCCCGTGCGGCTTGTCCACGACGAGGATTCCGTCAATCGGCGGGGGATGTGGAGTTCGGGGCATCAGGTCCGTGGTCTCGAAGCTCTGCTTCCGGATTTTCTTGCAAAAGCCGTCCAAGAACCTGGCAAGAGGCTGGTACGGCAACGCCGCTACGAGTTCTCCGGGCGACTCGTCTTTCGCAGCAGCTCTTCGATGCGCTGGCCGTATTCTTCCGACTCGTCAACCAGAAACAGAATGTCCGGCGCGCGCCGGAGCTGCAAGCGTTCCACCAGTTCGTGGCGCACGTACCCGGACGCAGCCTTCAGCCCTTTGAGTGCCTCACCGCGTTCATCTTCGTTCCCTTCCAGTCGCACGAAGACGCGCACCGTGCGCAGATCGGGCGCGACGCGGACTTCCGTGACGCTCAGGGGCAGGGCCAGCCGCGGGTCCTTCAGCTCTCCTGCGAGCATCAAGCTGAGCTCGTTCCGAATCTCTTCGGCAATCCGCTCGCTGCGATGTCCGCCGACCGTCATGCGCCGTCCTCGAAATACTCTATCTCCTGCGAGACCAGGTCGCGCCCCAGCACGCGCTCCGACTCCGCGGCAATCGCTTGCAGGGATTCTTCCAGGTGCCTGCCGTCGCCCGAGATGCTCACGACGCCGACCCGCGCCCGCTGCCACAGCTCCTGATGCTCCAGTTCGGCGACCGCCACATTGAAGTGCGCGCGCAGCCGGTCCTTTAGGCTGCGCAGCACCTGCCGCTTATCCTTGAGTGATCGCGCATCAGGGATGTGAATTTCCAGGGTCAGAAGGCCGATCGGCATTTCCGCCTCATCGAGCTCAACGGAAACGGGAGAACCTGACTATGATTTCAACGATTCATCACTTTCGGAAGCCGGCAAGCGGAAGACTCCGCTCGCGCGGTCAACTCTGCCGCGCTTCGGCGGCATCTTGGGCACGGCCTTGGTCGCTCACCCCGACCGCTTCGAGAGGCGCGGTCTTCTCCATCTTGAAGCACTCGAGGATATCGCCCACTTTGACGTCGCTGAAATTCGAGACACCCGCGCCGCATTCAAATCCCGCGCGCACTTCGTTCACGTCCTCTTTGAACCGGCGGAGCGAACTGATCTTGCCCGTGTAGATGACGACGTTGTCACGCAGGACGCGCACGTCCGCGTCGCGTTTCAGGATTCCGTCCTGCACCGAGCATCCTGCGATCATCCCAACGCCCTTCACGCGGAATGTATCGCGGACCTCCGCGCGCCCCAGATGGGTCTCCTTGATCACCGGTGCCAGCAACCCCGCCGCAGCCTTCTTCAGCTCGTCGAGGAGTTCGTAGATGATCGTGTGGAGGCGAATATCCACTCCCTCGCGCTGCGCGAGTTCCATGGCTTTCCGCTCGGGCCGCACGTTGAACGCGACGATAATCGCATTCGAGGCCGACGCGAGCAGAACGTCCGTTTCCGTCACCGCGCCCACGTTCGCCTGAATCACTTTTAGCTTTACTTGGTCGGTGGAAATCTTCGGCAGCATCTCGCTCAGCACTTCGACCGAGCCTTGTACGTCCGCCTTGATCACCACCGGCAGTTCTTTCACTTCGCCGGCGCGAAGCTGCTCGTGCAGTTGATCGAGCGTCAGGCGGCCGGAAGCGGCGGTCTTCGCCAGCGCCGCTTCGCGCTGCTTCGCCTGCCGGTACTCCACGATATGCCGCGCCTTTGCTTCGTCCGCCACCTGAAACTGGTCGCCAGCCTCGGGAATGCCCTGCAAGCCCAGAACTTCGACCGGTGTCGACGGGCCGGCCTGCTTGATTGCCTGCCCGCGATCGTCGAACATCGCGCGGACCTTGCCGTATACCGCGCCGACGATGAAAACGTCGCCCACGTGCAGCGTGCCGTTTTGCACGAGTACGGTCGCCACGGGCCCGCGGCCCTTGTCCATCCGCGATTCCAGCACCGTGCCGCTTGCCGGCGCGTCCGGATCCGCCTTCAGCTCGCGCATGTCGCCAACGAGACAAATCATTTCCAGAAGGCGGGGCAAATTCTTCTTCGTCTTGGCCGAGACTTCCACCGTCACGGTTTCGCCGCCCCATTCTTCGGGCATTAGCCCTCGGTCCGCCAACTGGCGCTTCACGCGCTCCGGCTGTGCATCGGGCTTGTCGATCTTGTTGACGGCGACGACGATGGGCACGTTCGCCGCCTTCGCGTGCGAGATCGCCTCTTCGGTTTGCGGCATCACGCCGTCATCCGCAGCGACGACGAGCACGACGATGTCGGTAACTTTCGCGCCGCGCGCGCGCATTCGCGTGAACGCCTCGTGGCCCGGCGTGTCGATGAAGACGATGCGGCGGCTGTCCACGTGCGCTTCGTACGCCCCGATGTGCTGTGTGATTCCGCCGGCCTCTCGCTCGGCCACTTCGGTTTCACGGATGGCGTCGAGCAAACTCGTTTTGCCGTGGTCCACGTGACCCATCACGGTCACGACCGGCGCGCGCGGCTGGAGGTTGCCGGTTCGCTCCTCTCGGACCTTTTCTTCCTCGACGAGCTGCTCCTCGAACGTAGTCACATGCACGATTCCGCTAAACGATTCGGCCAGACTCGTCGCCGTGGGCACGTCGAGCGCTTGGTTGATGCTGGCAAAAACTCCGCGATCCAGCAGAACCTTCAGCAGATCCTTCGCGCGAACGTCGAGTTTTTCGGCTAGTTCGCGAACCGTGATGCCTTCCGTGACGGTCACGTCACGCGGCTCGCGCTGGACGGGCGCAACCGGTTCCGCCAACGCCGCCCGCCCTGGTCCCGCGCCGGCGCGGGTCCGCACGGGATGAAGTCTTCGCTCTCCTTCCGCAAATCGCTTCTCGATCAGCGGCCGGCCACGCGCGGCGGGAGGTTTGCGCGCGTACAGAGGTTTTCCAGGCTCCGCTTTGGGAACCCCGCCAAGGCTTGGTCCGCCGGGCCTTTGTCCACCAGGCCTTTGTCCGCCCGCGGGCCCCTGTCCAGGACGCCCCGAACCCGGTCGCTGAGGAAATCTCGAGGGGGGGCCGCCGGGTCGCGGCTGACCTCCGGGGCGAGGCTGGCCGGGCGCAGCTGCAGGCCGCACACCTTGGGGAGCACCAGGACGAGCTGGGCTTACGCCGGGCCGCGCAGGGAGTTTCTGGACTGCTGGCGGACCACCCGCTGGCCGGGGTGCCGCTGGAGCGGCAGCCGGAGCAGCAGGACGTTGCACCACATGGGCAGCAGCCTGCGCAGGTGCCGCCGGAGGAGCCACAGCGCGCGTAGGCGCCGCAGTTTTCGGAGGCACACCGCCAGAAACCGGAAC
>DATLWP010000279.1:0-1735 GCA_035576265.1 Candidatus Polarisedimenticolia bacterium | reverse complement strand
TGGCTTTGGATGCGAGGGCCGAGCTGCGCGAGACGCGCGGGTTCATTTCGATCACGGTCATGCGGCCGGTTTCGGGCTCGACGGCAAACTGGATGTTCGACCCGCCCGTCTCGACGCCGACCTCGCGGATGATCGCGGCAGCGGCGTCGCGCATGCGCTGGTATTCCTTGTCCGTGAGGGTCTGAGCCGGCGCCACCGTGATCGAGTCGCCCGTATGGATGCCCATGGGGTCGAAATTCTCGATCGAACAGATCACCACGAAGTTGTCGCGAAAATCGCGCATCACCTCGAGTTCGAATTCCTTCCAGCCGATCACCGATTCCTCGATAAGCGCCTGATGCACCGGGCTCGCGTCGAGCGCGCGGGAGATGGCGTCGGCGAACTCCTCGCGGTTATAGGCGATCGAGCCACCCGTGCCGCCGAGCGTAAAGGACGGCCGGATGACCACGGGATAGCCGAGCTGGTCGGCAAGATCGATCGCTTCGGGAATGCTCGTCACCACCGCGGACGCTGGGACTTCGAGACCGACCTTGCGGCACGCGTCCTTGAAAAGCAGCCGGTCCTCGGCGATCTTGATCGCGCGGAGCGACGCCCCGATCAGCTTCACGCCGTACTTTTCGAGGATGCCGGTCTCGGCCAGCTCCACGGCGAGATTCAGTCCGGTCTGGCCGCCCACGGTTGGCAGCAGGGCGTCGGGACGCTCGGCGGCGATGATGGCTTCGAGATATTCCTTCGAGAGCGGCTCGATGTAAGTGCGGTTCGCGAATTCGGGATCGGTCATGATCGTCGCAGGGTTGGAGTTGACGAGGATCACCTCGTAGCCCTCCGAACGCAACGCCTTGCAAGCCTGCGTGCCGGAATAGTCGAACTCGCAAGCCTGCCCGATGATGATCGGGCCCGAGCCGATGATCAGTATCTTCTTGATGTCAGTGCGTTTCGGCATTTGTAGTCGGCGTCATCTCAGATAGGAAAACGAGAAACGTCTCTGATACGTTCCCGAGGGCGTCACGTTGTGCCTCCGGCTTCCCTCATCATGGCGAAGAAATCGTCGAAAAGGTAGCGCGCGTCATGCGGGCCGGGCGAGGCCTCGGGATGGTACTGAACGCTAAAGAGCGGCAGTGATCGGTGGCGCAAGCCCTCGTTCGTGTGATCGTTCAAGTTCAGATGAGTGATCTCGACGTCGCTCGAAGGAAGCGAATCGGGGTCGACGCAGAACCCGTGATTCTGCGCGGTGATCTCAATCTTTCCAGTCAGGAGATTCTTCACGGGATGATTCGAGCCATGATGGCCAAATTTCAACTTAAATGTCTTGCCGCCGAGCGCAAGGCCGCAGAGCTGGTGGCCCAGGCAAATGCCGAAGATGGGAACGCGACCAAGCAATTTCCGAATGTTCGTGACGGCGTAGGTGACTGGTTCGGGATCGCCCGGTCCATTCGACAGAAAGACGCCCTGCGGCTTGAGCGCGAGCACGTCTTCCGGGGATGTCTTCGCCGGGACCACGGTCACGTCGCAACCGTGATCGACGAGGAGGCGAAGAATGTTCTGTTTGATGCCGAAATCGTAGGCGACCACGCGATAGCGCCGCTGGCTTTCGGACTCCAGTGCTGCCTTCCTCTGCGGGTGCGCCGAAAGACTGGCGCCTCGCCCCGCTGCCGACCCGTTGCCCGCCGCACCCGCTGCCGCTGCTGCGGCGAGGGGCAGCGCCAGTGCAATCGATCCCTGCGTCCAGTCGTAT
>DATLWP010000278.1:0-4566 GCA_035576265.1 Candidatus Polarisedimenticolia bacterium | reverse complement strand
CTTCAGGCGAAGTGGCGGAAGTGGACAACCCCACGAAGTTTCCTCCTCCAACTTCGATCAAACAAATCGAAGAGCCGATCCTAACGGCGATGATCATCACGTCCGAGGAATCCGTGGGCGGCGTTTTGGCCTTGTGCGAGGAAAAGCGCGGCGTGCAGAAGAAATTCGAATATCTGTCGCCCACCCGCATCATGCTCACCTACGAGATGCCGCTCAACGAAATCGTGCTCGATTTCTACGACCGGCTGAAGAGCGTCTCGCGCGGCTACGCCTCGCTCGATTACCACCTCTCGGGCTATCGCGAATCCGATCTCGTGAAGCTCGACGTGCTCGTAGGCGGCGAGCCCGTCGACGCGCTGACGATCATCTGCCACCGCGATCAATCCTACGAGCGCGGCCGCGAGCTGGTGAGCCGCCTGCGCAAACTGATTCCCCGCCAGATGTTCGAGGTCCCCGTGCAAGCCGCGATCGGCAGCCTCATCATCGCGCGCGAAACCATCAGCGCGATACGCAAGAATGTGCTCGCCAAGTGCTACGGCGGCGACATCACCCGCAAGCGCAAGCTCCTCGAAAAACAGAAAGAAGGCAAAAAGCGCATGAAGCGCGTGGGCCGCGTGGATATTCCGCAGGAAGCCTTCCTCGCCGTGCTAAAAGTTGCCGGCACCAGCGAGGAGGAGTAGGTCCTCTTTCGCCGCTTGTCGGCGAAGGCTTAGGGCGTCTTATCACCGAGCAGTTTCCGGGCGGCCTGATTGTCGCAGTACACGCGCCATTCGGCGACCTTCGCATCGCGGATGACGGCCTTCCAGGCTGCTGGAACTTGCCAGTGATGTTCTTTCGACGGCTTTCCCGCGGCCGCGTAGGTTCCGCTCGCTGTTCCAAACACAGCTACAGTCTCGCGGTTTTGAAAAACTTCTTCATGTGTGATGCGATAGTCCGGGAACAACGTGAAGTATCCCTTCCACCCTGCACGCATCCCCTCTCTTCCACGGACGCGGTTGCCCAAGGCATCCACGAAAACGTGATCGTCCGTCATAAGCGCACAAAGTCCGTCCACATCGGCGCCGTTTATTTTGTCGATGAATTCCAGAACGACCGCCTTGGGTTTCTTTGTGCCCATCGCATTCTCCATCACCTCTTGCGCCGCACGGTGGCGTCCAGCTGGCCGCGGGCGAGGCGAACCGAAATATCGTCGCCGGTCGCGACCTGGTCGGGCGAGCGCAGGACTTTCCCTGCAGCGTCGTAGGCGATCGCGTAGCCGCGCTCGAGCAACTGAAATGGGCTGCGCTCTTCGAGCTGCAGCGCGGCGGCCGCGAGCCTGCGGCGCTTCGCGATGAGCGAGCGGTCGATCCGCACGCGCAGGTCGCGGGTGCGCTCGTCAAGCACCCGGCGCAGCTTGCCGACGCGAGCGCGCAAATCGAGCGCCGCAAATCGCACCTGCACCGAAGCAAGACGTCTTTGTTTGCGCGCCGCGACGCGTTCGAGCGCCGCCCGCAGCGCTTCTCCCAGCTGGCCGATGCGCCGGCGCAACACCTCGGCACGACTGCGCAAATCGAACGACGAAATCTGTGTAGCGGCTTTCGTGAGCCGCTGGCGCGCCGTAGCAATGCGAAGTCGCGAGACGACCGCAAGCTGCGATCCAAGCTCGTCGACCTGCTGGCGGCGCCGCCGCACGAGCAGCTCGAGCTGGCGGAAGCCGCGATGCGTCTCGAGATCGCGCACGCGATGCCGCCGCTCCGACAATAGATAGCGCATCCGCTGCGCGAGATGTCGGTAATGGTCGGCGATGTGCCGCTCGAACTCCTGCCGCGAGCGAACCACGATTTCCGCGGCGGCCGAAGGGGTGGGCGCGCGGACGTCGGCCACGAAATCCGCGATCGTGAAATCGGTCTCATGGCCAATGCCGGTGATTACGGGAATGTCCGATGCCGCGATGGCGCGGGCGACGACCTCTTCGTTGAAAGCCCATAGGTCCTCGAGCGACCCACCGCCGCGCCCGACGATCAGCACGTCCGCAACCTTGGCGCGATTGAAATATTGGAGGGCAGCGGCGATCTCCTTGGCCGCGCCCTCGCCCTGCACTTTCACCGGATAGAGCTGCACGCGGACGTTGGCAAACCGCCGCTTGAGAACGCGCAGGATGTCGCGAATGGCCGCGCCCGTGGGCGACGTGACCACGCCGATGCAACGCGGGAGCACGGGCTGAGGCTTCTTTCGCTCCTCGTCGAAGAGCCCTTCCGCCTCGAGTTTCTTCTTCAATTGTTCAAACGCCAGTTGCAGCGCGCCGGCGCCCACCGGCTCAATGTAGCTGACGTAGATCTGATATTCTCCGCGCGGTTCGTAGACTCCGAGCGAGCCGCGAATGGTGACATGCAGGCCGTCCTCGGGACGAAACTTCAGCGCCCGCGCCTGGTCGCGGAAGCAGACGCAGCGAATTTGCGAGCGCGCGTCCTTGAGCGTGAAATACAGATGGCCCGATTGCGCCGCGTGGTAGTTGGAGACTTCACCCTCGATCCACACGTCGGGAAAGGAGCCCTCCAGCAGTTCGCTGATGCGCTCGGTGATCTCGCTGACCTTCCAGACGTGGCGCTCGGGCATCAGATCGAAAAAGGATGTCTGGCTCATGGCTTCAGCGACGGAAGAGATTCACCACCCAGAAAAGCAGCGTCAGCGCCACGCTGATCGCGATGCACGTGACGATCGGAAAATAGAAGCTGCCGTGGCGGCCCTGGTAGACAATGTCGCCCGGCAGGCGGCCCAGCCGGAAGGGCAGCCTGCCGCTATAGAGCAGCAGCGCTCCGGCGCCGACCAGAACCAGTCCAATCACCAGCAGCAGCTTCCCGATTTCGCGCAGCGGGTCCATGCGTATGCCGAAGTGCTCCATTGTAGCCCCAATCAGGAAGCACGGGGAGATGGCCGCGAGCAACGTGCGCGGGCGAGCTAGGCCGAGTCGCGGTGGACGGTGGCGGGAGAGAAAGCGGGAAGGCATACGGAGATGTAGTCGGCGCCTTCCGGCGTGGAGTAGCGCACCCATTCGCCAGCGTGGGCGATGACCGCTTGGCCCGCGCGGACATCGAGTTCGCCTCCACGATAGGCAACGCGCAGCGCGCCGCTTAGAACGAGGCTGTACTCGTCGAATTCCGGCGTCTGGCCGGGCTCGACCCATCCGGCGGGGCTGGTCATGTGGGCAAGGCTTATGGCGGGGGTGCCGGAGTTCACGCGACCGATGTGTTCGGCGATAACTTTGGGCTTGTTGCCCGCGGCTTCGATGCGCGTGGCCTTTGCGATGAGTGTGGGCATCCGAACCTCCCGCCGGGAATCTGCGCGGCCGCGCCGACGCTAGACCAACTCCAATCCCGAGAAGAAGTAGCCGATTTCGAAGGCCGCCGTCTCGGGCGCGTCGGACCCGTGCGTGCAGTTGCACTGGATGCTCGTTCCGAGTTCCTTGCGGATCGTACCGGGAGCGGCCTTCGCGGGATCGGTGGCGCCCATCGTGTCGCGCCACTTGGCGATCGCGCCGTCAGCCTCAAGGACCATCATCACCGCTTTGCCCGAACTCATGAATTCCGTGAGCTCTCCGAAAAACGGCCGCTCGCGGTGAACCGCGTAGAAGCCTTCCGCCTCGGTCTTCGTCAGCCGCAGCGACTTGATGGCCACGATTTGAAACTTCGCCGCGTGTATGCGGCTAAGAATTTCGCCGGTAAGCCCTCGGCCGACGGCGTCCGGCTTGATGATTGCCAGTGTGCGTTCAACGGACAAGTGTCGAATCCTCCCGGATGTGTTTTCGCTAAGGCGGAAGAAAAACCTCGAGTCGGAAGACCCGAGCTGCAGTTCGCTATCGCCTCTTGCGTCTCTGAATTTTGCGCGCGGGTTTCTTGCCCGCCGCAGTCTTCGGCTTCGATCTCGCTGGCCGCGTCTTCAGGACGCGCGCGAGCGTGTGTCCGATCTCCGCGGGACTTTGCACCGTGTGAATACCGGCGGCCCGCATGGCCTTGTATTTATCCGCCGCAGTGCCCTGTCCGCCGCTGATGATCGCGCCGGCGTGGCCCATGCGGCGACCGGGCGGCGCGGTCTGACCCGCGATGAAGCCCACGACCGGCTTCTTCACATTTTTCTTAACGTAGTCGGCGGCGACTTCTTCGGCGTTGCCGCCGATTTCGCCGATCATCACGATGGCGCGCGTCTCGGGATCATCGTTGAAAAGCTGAATGGCGTCGAGGAAATTCGTCCCGATGATCGGATCGCCTCCGATGCCGATGCAGGTGGACTGCCCGATGCCGAGCCGCGTGAGCTGATCGACGGCTTCGTAGGTGAGCGTGCCGCTGCGGCTCACGACTCCCACGTGGCCCGGCATGTGAATCGGGCCGGGCATGATGCCGATCTTGCACTTTCCTGGGGAAATGACGCCCGGACAGTTCGGTCCGATCAGTCGCGTACGCGAATTTCTCAGCGCGGCGTTCACAGGCACCATGTCGAGTGCGGGGATTCCCTCGGTGATGCAAATGACGAGTGGAAGCTCCGCGTCCATTCCCTCCAGAATCGCATCGGCAGCAAACGGCGGCGGGACGA